>JAZSCR010000145.1:0-20951 GCA_045530715.1 Eubacteriales bacterium | reverse complement strand
CGCTTAACGCCGTCAACGTCTACTGCACCCAGAGGACGTCTGATACTGTCAACTATTTCGCCCTCGGTAATACTTTCGCAACGGCAAATGATTCTGCCGTAGAGGGGATTTTCTTTTATCATATTAGCCTTTTCCTCATCGGAAAGGGAGTTGAATCTTACAACCTGTCTGCCGGGGATAAAGTCTGCTCTGGGAGAGAGTTCTATACCCTTTTCCTTAATCAGCTCAACGATATATTCGCCGATAGCGGGAGCAGCGGTAAGACCGGGAGACTCGATACCTGCAACGTTGATAAGACGCTCGTCAGCTTCGGAGAATCCGAGAATAAAGTCCTCTTTATCGCCAATGGGACGAAGACCCGTAAATATCTTTATGGTATCTCTTTCAGCAAGAGAGGGAACGGAAAGTCTTGCGCCGTTGAAAGCCTTTTCAAGACCCTCGGTAGTGTTTTCCTTGTTTTCCTTATCGTCTATATTCTCGGCGGTGGGGCCTACGATTATATTCTCGTCAACGGTCTGGGAAACAAGAATACCCTTACCGAACTTAACGGGAGGACGGAAGATAACGTGATTAACAAGGTCGCTCTTGCTATTGTCGAGAATAGCGTATTCGCCCTTTCTTGCGTGGATCTTAAAGGATGTGTCACCGAACATTGCGGCTATTTCGTCTGCGTGTACGCCTGCGGCGTTGATGAGATAGTCAAACTCAACGGCTCTGCCGTCCTTTGCGTAAAGGGTATTGCCCTCAACCTTGCATACCTCAAATTCACGGTAGAACTCAGCGCCGTTCTTAACAGCGGATTCTGCAGCAGCTATACAAAGCTCAAAAGCAGAAACCACGCCTGCAGTACGGCAGAAGAAGGCCTTTCTGATATTCTCGTTAAGGTTGGGCTCTTCCTTTTCTATGCGGGCTCTGTCCCATATTTCAAGGTCGGCCTCGTCTATGCCGTTGGCTATACCTCTATTGTAAAGGGTGTGTATAACCTCTTCCTCTTCGTCGTTTGAAGCAACCACGAGAGAACCTATCTGTCTGAAGGGAATTGCCAATTCCTCGTAAATACCTCTGATGATAGCGTTGCCCTTTACGTTGAGCTTTGCCATAAGGGTTCCGGTCTTTGCGTCATAGCCGCCGTGAACAATGGCACTGTTTGCCTTTGTTGCGCCGGATGCAACGTCGTTACCCTTTTCAAGGATACATACCGAGTCGGTGTACTTTGTAAGCTCACGCGCTATCCACGCGCCGGTTACGCCTGCGCCGACAACGGCGAACCTGTACTTTTTGATTTCGGGCATAGAAATAAGCCTCCGATTTATTTTATTCGTTGTTGATTTTAAAGTTCAAGGCCTTTTCGGGCTTTTTATTAACACTCTGAACAAGTCCCATTCCCACAAAAAGACTCATTATGGAAGAGCCTCCGTAACTCATAAAGGGAAGGGTTACACCGATAACGGGGGAAACGCCGATACACATACCGATATTTACCGCCGTCTGCAGGGCAATTATGGCCGCTATTGTCAGACATATATAGGCGCCGCTTTTGGTCTTTGCCTTAAAGGCGTCCTTTACTATAAGACCAATAATAATTATAAGCATTAAGATTATAAACATACATCCCAGGAAGCCCAATTCTTCGCCCACTACCGAGAAGATAAAGTCGGTACGGTCAGCGGGAAGCTGGTCGTTCTGGGTCTGAATACCCTGGCCGTAGCCCACTCCAGTAAGCTGCCCCGACCCCGTGGCAAGACGTGCCATAAGGGACTGATAACCAAATCCCAGAGGGTCAAGCTCGGGCTGGAAGGTGTAAATAATACGGGCTTTCTGATAAGTGGACAGATACCGCCATACCAAAGGCGTGGCCAACACGGTAAGGACTCCCGCAAGAGCAATATATCTGTACTTTACACCTGCAATATAAATAAGAATGCAAAAGGTGCCAAGGTATATAAGAGCGCTTCCGATGTCCTTCTGAAGAACAACGGGCACCACATAAGCAAAAAAGTGAAGAAAAAGGAACAGGATGTTTCTGGGTCTGTTTATCTCTTTCCCCACCTTTTCAAGATGATGGGAAAAGGATATAGCAAAGGCCATCTTGGTAAACTCCGAGGGCTGGAGGTTGAAAAATCCCAGATTCAGCCACGCCCTGTTACCGTCTATCTCCTCAGCGATAATGGCCGTCAGCAGGTTTATACCCGCCGAAAGTATGACTATAGGTATCCATAGGTCACACAAAAGTTCATAATCTATCAATGATATGATTATCATTATAACAAGGCCTACTCCAAGACCTACGGTCTGCACCAAAATGCTTCGGCCCGAGGCCTCAGTCAGAGTAGCGCTTCTTATGGCCGCAAGGCCAAAGAGAGAGATAACCGTAACGGCAAGTGCCAAAAACAAGTCTATAGAGCGAAAATAACGCAAAGATGCCTTCAGAGGATTTCGGAATTTAGTTTTTGCCATCTTTATCCCTCCAAACGCACTATATCTATGATATTATATCTCAAAATACCCCTTCTTGTCAAGTGTGGGCGCCATAAATTCATAGAAAGAACAAGAACACGGAAGATTTTACAAGAAAATACTCATATATGACCGAGGCGATAGCTCTTGAAAATCAAAATATCCCCCACATTTTACATAATATGGATAATATTTCTTCTGCTTGGCAGGACGGACACTGTGATCACAGTCTTTATCTGCGGCGTTATACACGAAGCGGGGCATATATGTGCCTATTCGGCACTGGGGCTATCAAGAGCAGACGTTACATTAAACGCCTGCGGCATCTCCGCCGATTTTAAGGGCAGAACGGCAATTTCATATAAAAACGAGATAATCTGCCTTCTGGCGGGAGGAGCACTGAACCTTCTCACCGCCCCTCTCTTTTATCTTATATCCGCCCGACTCCCCTTTACCAACGGCGGCGACTCACTTTTCCTCTGCAGTATGATATTCGGCATTCTTAACCTTCTTCCCATATACCCCCTTGACGGTGGCAGAGTCCTATTTTCCCTACTTGCCCAAAAGCTCCCACTTTACAAAGCAAAAAGGATAACTAACGTCCTGGGCATAGTCTTTCTCATTCCCCTAACATCCTTAGCTGTCTACGCCCTTTTTATAACAGGCTTTAACCTTTCCCTACTCCTTATCTGCGCATATCTTTTTGTGTATATTTTGTCGGGAAGATAAAAAAGAGGATGCAACTTGCATCCTCTTTATCTATTAACAAATTAGCTCAACATTACCTGTCCGCCGGTTACGGGAATGGCCTGGCCGGTTTCGTAGAGCTGTTCAATACAATACATTATCGCACGGGCAACGTCAACGGGGAAACAACCTGCGTGCATAGGTATTTTAGACTCGTAGAACTTACGCACGTCTGCAATATTCTGAGCACCGGGAACCTTTCCGCTGAGAAGATACTGCTTAAAGAGTCCCTTTTCGGGGTCGGACCAAAGGGGGCCGTCAAAATAGTTGCCGGGGCAAATAGAATTGACTTTAACGTTATAGTCAACCAGTTCAAGGGCAAAGGACTGGGTAAGGCCAATGCCACCGAACTTACTGCCCGCGTAGGCGAAGTTTTTGTTACTGCCTACAAGGCCGGACTTTGAATTAACCTGAATAATATCGGCGTGATAGTTATTGCAGAATCTGTACTGTATCTTCATAATGCGGGAAGCGTACTTAGAGCAAAGGAAGAATCCCGTATAGTTTATTCTGGTATGTAACTCAAGGATATCCTTTGTCATCTGCTCAAGGTTACCCGAGCGGGCAATACCTGCGTTGCTGATCATACAGTCAAGACCGCCGTAGGCAAGGACGGTTCTGTAGACCATGTCCTTAACGGAGTCTTCGTCGGAAACGTCGGTCTTAAGGGCAATACTTGCGCCCTTACCGTATTTCTGACAGAACTCGTCGGCCTTTGCCTTTGCAAGGTCGATATTAAGGTCGGCAATGGCAATGTTTGCGCCGTTTGTCAACAAATCATCGGCAATACCCTCGCCAAAGCCCTGGGCTCCGCCGGTAACTATCATTATCTTCTGGGATATTCTCTTTTCGGGCTCTGCAGTCTTTTCAGCCTTGCTTTCAGCAAAAGCGGCTGCAACCTTTGCAATATTCAAAGGAAGAGCAACGGTTCCGCCAAAGGCCTTTGCGTAGGCTCTTACGGCAAGAGAACGGTTAAAGACGGACATGGTCTCGTCGGCCTCCGCCTTGGTTTTACCGCAGGCGTAAACGCCCAAGCCCTCAAGAGCTACCACGGAAGGAGCAATGCCATTTTCTTCTCTGTAAGCGGATATTTTTTCTTCGAGAACCTTATACTGCTCTTCCATATCCTCGCAGGATTCAACAAAGAGCATTCCGCCTCTGATTATTTCTGCCTGCTCTGCACAAATGGGAGAGATTATCTCTTCGAAAGCAGACTGAGAGCAAACATTTTCCATAACGGCGGCATCTGTATGGAAGGTAACTACCGAGCCAACCTTATTATCGGTACAGTTTAAGTCACCGGTAAGCATTCTGATTGCAGGAGCAACCAATGCGGCCTTTTCAACGTCAAACTCCACCTCAGAGAAATCTACACCTACCGTCATGCTCTTTATCTCAGAAAGAACCACCCTGACCTTATCCTCAACGGCTTCTACCGAGTCGGCAGAAAATACCATGCCGTATCCTTCAATAAAGAGGGTATCCTTGTATTCCTTATCAATGGCCTTCTGTACGGCAAGAGCCATATCTATTCCCTGCTCGCAAGCCTTTATCCAACCAAAACTATCCCCAAAAAGCTCGCGGGCGGTAGCCTCACCGTTAGCAGAGCAAACCAGAGAAGAAATCAGCTCAGAAGAAATTACGGCTGTATATTCACCCTTCATAAGGTCATGAATAAGGGCATCCCAATGGGGATATTTCTTTTCTTCGCCTCTGGCCTTTGCGAGGGAGAGGAAATATTCGGTTTCTCCTACTTTTTCAGCGGGCTCGGAAGGGAGCTTTGCCCGAAGGGCAGCGGAAAGTCTGTATCTGTAAAACTTTACGTCGTTTACAGATATTTCGGTTTCGTCCTTATGGGAAAAGGTACCTTTAATATCGGCCGCAAGAGCCAAAACTTTATCAAAAATCATATCTGCACCTTCTAACTTAGTATATATCGGGGGCATTTGCCAACAAATATTCCTCAGCCTCTTCACACCAAAGGCCGTTGTGTCTGCCAACTATCTCGGCAAGAGCTTTGAAAAGAGGAGATTCCTTACCCTTTTCCTCAAAATCGGCTATTGCGGTAAGGGGAAGGGCCTTATGAGTATAAATAAGCTTCTTTCCACCGGGGATTTTGGGAAGGGTGAGAGTTGTTTCGCAGGCAACGTTAAGGCCGCCTATGTGGGTAACCATAGCCGCAGGGTTGATGCTCTTATTTTCCATAAGAGCAAGAGCCTCTCTCATATCGTCGGTGTTACCGCCGGAGGTACCAACCACGTGGGTGGAAGCATAGTGAACGTTATAGAAATTAAAGTTTGCGGAAAAATTAGGGTCGGTGGGGCCTGCAAAGAAGTTAAGGCATCCGTCCATACCCATTATTGCATCGGCCTGCTCTACTACGGGCTTTACGGGAGCAAAAACGAATACATCGTCGTACCCCTTTCCGTCGGTGAGAGCCTTAAGCTTTTCGGTAGAATCGGGAGCAGAGGTATTGAGATATACAAGACGTATACCGTCCTTTGCCGCATCCTCTACACTATAAAGGGACGCAGCTCTTTCAAGTCTGCTATCATCTATGTCGGTAACAACCAGGAGAGAGGGACGTACGGGGCCGTGAAGAGCATAATCTACAGCGCCCAGCCCCATAGGACCTACACCTGCAAGAATAGCGCAAGCGCCGCCCTCTTTTATGCCCATTTTATGTACGTAAGAGCCGGGATCGGTATGGTAGGAAGCATGGAACGCACCTATAACGCAGGACATGGGCTCGGCCAAAGAACCGTAGAAAAATGCGTCGCCCTTATAATCGAGCAGACAGTCCATTTCCAAAGTTTCATGAGGAATGATAACGTAGGTAGCGTCACCGCCGATATTGCAGAAGGAATAACCGGGTGCAGAGTAAACGTTGGAAGGATGGTTCATGGCGGGCTGAATGGAGAACTTAGCGCCTTCCTTGTACTTGTCCTTGTACATAGCGCCCACCTTTATTATTTCGCCGCAGAATTCGTGTCCTAAAATTACGGGGTTTTCTGCAACGTCGTTAGGTATTCTCTTGTGGTCGGGGCCAAGAGATGCGGCCTTATATGAAGACATACAAAGGCTGTCGGAAATAACTCTGGCCAAAATTTCGTTTTCCTTGATTTCGGGAAGTTCAAACTCTTCCAGTCTGAAATCGTTTTTGCCGTAAAGACGGCAGGCAATGGTTTTCATTATCTAAATACTCCTTTTTGAGTGGGAAATCACATTGTTATTTATCTTTTTTTATGAAAGTCTCTTTCTTTATCCGAAGATTTTTAAAAAATCCACTAAGCTCTGCCGAACACTCCTCGGCAAGAACGCCTTTTTCTATTTCGGGCAGGTGGTTAAAGGGCTGAACGGATAAATCCGTCATACCACCCACTGCTCCAAAACGCTTGTCCGTAGCCCCGAACACAACTCTCTTTATTCGGGAATTGACTATGGCGCCGTAACACATGGCGCAGGGCTCCAGAGTAACGTACAGAGTGCAGTCAAAAAGCCTCCACCCACCTTTTTTCAGACAAGCTCTGTGTATGGCTTCAAGCTCTGCGTGGCAGAGGGCGTTTTTCTTCTTTTCTCTGCGGTTTCTTCCCGAAGAAATCACCTTTCCGTCGCAAACTACCACAGCACCTACGGGGACTTCCCCCTCAGCGGCGGCCGCCTTTGCGCGAAGAAGAGCCTTTTTCATAAAGTATTCGTCATCACGGATAGTTTTCATTTTCTGTTATCTTCTCTTACGGTAAGGTGTATGCGCTTTGGATAAACGTCCATAAACGCAAGGTTAACGTCGTAAAGCACGTCAAGTTCGCCGCCCTTATCGGATATGGTGTTCTTTATCCTTTTGCAGGTGCTGAAAAGGGGCGGAAGAGTGCATCCGGGCGCAATGGCCGTATCGTAGGTTTTTGAGTTATCGTTTACAAGATATATGGGCATAAGACGGTCTACCAGGAGAGAAACCGATTCCTCGCCTTTTGCCGTAATACTGAAAAGGTCGCTGTCGGAACCTTTGTCCACCAGCTTATTTTCGGCTCTTATCTCAACGCTGTCGCCGTTACGTATCATCTTTGCTTCCGCAAAAATATGTACCTCTTCGGTCTTATCTTCATAAAGGGTCAGTTCGGCAAGTACCCTCTTGGCCCGCTTTTTCGTCTTTATGCCGCTTTCTGTTGGCATAGATTCTATATTCATAAGTTTCCTCGTTATATTATTTATTAAGTCCTGCCTCTATAAGCTTGGCAAGGAGTTCCCCGTAGCTCATACCGCCCTTGATAAACAGCTGGGGGTACATACTTGTGGGGGTAAAGCCGGGAAGAGTGTTTATCTCATTAATATAAACCTTTTCTTCGCCGTCCATAAAAAAGTCTACACGGGCAAGACCGTTGCAGGAGCAGGCCTTGTATGCGCGAATAGCTTTCCCACGAATCTCCTCTGCTTTTTCGGGAGAAATATCGGCAGGGATCATATTATAGGATTCTGCGTTATCGTATTTTGAAGAAAAGCTAAAGAACTTTTCCGCGGACATAACTCTGCCAACGGTGGAAGCAATAGGCTCATCTGTGGAACCAAGCACGGCCACTTCAAGCTCCTTTACACCCTGAAGAGCCTTTTCAACTATTATAAGACTATCCACAGCTATGGCTGTTTCCACAGCAGAGGAGAGTTCTTCTTCGGATTCGCACATGGATATACCTACGGACGAACCTGCTCTGGAGGGCTTTACGAATACGGGAAGCCCCAATTCATTCTTGATTCTGGCAATTATCTCTTCTCCGAAACGGGCATACTCACCCGCCGTAAAGGTTATCCAGGGAGCGTGCGCAAGACCTATTTGCTCAAAGACTCTGTTTGCTGAAACCTTCTCCATACAAAGGGCAGAGGAAAGAACTCCGCAGCCAACGTAGGGAATTTCAAGGCACTCAAGAAGACCCTGAATGGTGCCGTCCTCGCCGTTCTTTCCGTGAAGAACGGGAAAAACCATATCAACACAAAGAGGATTTCCGTCAGATTCAAGGCAACCCTTTGCAAGGTCGGCCTTCACGGCTTTGTTAGAAGAGGCGTTAACCCACTCTCCACTCTTTATATCGGCAAGAGAGGCCTCTGTAAGGAACCATTTTCCGTCCTCGGTAATGCCTATTTTAATTACGTCGTAATCCTTTAAATTATCTATTACGTTGCAGGCGGAAGAGCACGAAACTTTATATTCGGTGGATTTTCCGCCAAACAAAACTGCTATGGTCATAGAGTTTTCCTTTCAATTATGGTTTATGCCGTATACGACTCTGTCCACTCCGCTGTAATCAAGACAGACGGTGACATCTTCATATCCGTTTTCTCTCATTATATTCTTAATTGCTTCGGACTGTCCCTTTCCGCACTCAAAGAAAAGATATCCACCTTCTCGAAGAAGTCCTTTTCCCAACGGGATTATATGACGGTAGAAGTCCAAACCGTCTTCCCCACCCAAAAGAGCGTTGTGGGGCTCACGGAGAACGTCTTTTGTAAGCGCTTCTATTTCTTCATCTCTGATATAGGGGGGATTTGACAGTATGAAATCATATTTTTTGTCAGACAGTCGGGTCACAGACTCATCTTCAAAAATATCTCCGAGAATAAATTCAGGTCGATTCTTCTCGTAAAAAGAATCTTCGACGAGAAGCTTTTTGCAGTTTTTCTCAAAAACTTCTCCCGCGCCTTGGGATATATCAAGAGCGGTTAGTAATACTTTACGATTCAAAGCCGAGGCAATACCTATACAACCCGAGCCCGAACATAAATCAAGGACGCTATCACCGTCTTTAAGATACTCCAAAGCCTTTTCCACAAGAACTTCCGTATCAAAGCGAGGGATGAGAACTCTCTGGTCAACGTAGAAATCATATCCAAAGAAGGGCGCGATTCCCGTTATATACTGGGGAGGCTCACCCGAAGCAAGACGGTTGATACCCTCTTCAATAAGGCAAAGAGTATCCGCTGATGCGGCTATGCTCTCGTTCCCGAAAAACGAAAAGGCCGAAGGGCGACACCCAAGATAATATCCCGCAAGCTCCTTTAGTGAGGATTGAGCAAAGGGAACGGCTTCCTTTTCAAGAAAAGCCGTTGCCTCTTTAAACATATCCTTGCTAAAGCCATTTTGTTTATCTGCAAAGGTAAACATACTCATTTCGTATACGCGCAATCCTTGTCTATTACGCCGTCATCACCCATAAGGGACTGTGTAAGAGCAACAATGGCAACCTCTATCATTTCATCCTCGGGCTCTGCGGTGGTCAACTTCTGCATTGCTTTGCCGGGAGCACTTATAACGGTAGTAAACCAATTGTCGTGTCTGCCGGCGTATCGGATAAACTCAAAGCTTATTCCCGCAACTACAGGAAGGAGCAATATTTTGATAACTACGCGAAGTATGGGATTGCTCCAGGTAATAAAGGAGCCGAAAAGTATGCTTATAATAAGAACGAGGAAAATAAACGAGGTGCCGCATCTGGGATGAAGACGGCTGAAACGTCTTACGTTTTCAACGGTAAGCTCTTCGTTTGCCTCAAAACAGAATATTGCCTTATGCTCTGCGCCGTGGTACTGGAAAAGGCGTTTGATATCCTTCATTTTCGATACCAGGGCAACGTAAGCGATAAAGAGACCGATTCGGATAAGACCTTCAACAAGGGAACGTAAAACGCCCAACTCAAGCCCCAGCTTTTCGGTAAGGAGCCACACCACTGCCGTAGGAAGAACCATAAAAAGGCCCATGGCGATAACGATACCCAAAATCATGGAAATGGCCATTATTATGCCTTCCATGACCTTGTTACCTTTGGTTTCTTCTTCAAGCCCTGCCAAGGAAGCGGATCTGGTAAGAGCACCGTATCCTGTAAGCAGACTGGTAACAAAGGAAACGCAGCCTCTTATAATAGGGAGCTTAAAAAACTTATATTTATTTACAGCGTAGTCAGCCTTTATATCCTCGGTAACAATGCCACCGTCGGGCTGCCTTACGGCAAGAACGCATCTTTTGGGAGAGCGCATCATTATGCCCTCCATAACCGCCTGCCCGCCTACGCTGGCGTAACAGACCTTCTTTTTATCTTTACTCATTATTTTTCCTTTCAATCCTGGTATGTTGTGTGAATTGCCTCGGGGTGCTTTAAATTTCTTTTGGACAAGTTTTTGGGCAATTTCTCGGGGAAGGAAATAACAACGGTGGTACCCTTGCCTTCCTTACTGTATATATCCAGATATCCGCCGTGAAGATTTATTATACTGTCGCTTATGGCCAGCCCCAAACCGGAGCCTGGCACGTTTGATCTTCCCTTGTAGAAACGGGTCTTGATATATGGCAGATCCTCTTCTCTGATACCCTCGCCCTTATCGGCAACGGTCAGTGCGTATCCGCCTTCTATCCTTTCGGCAAAAACGTTTATCTCGGAGTTATCGTAAGAGTGCTTTATAGCATTATCCACAACGTTGACGAACACCTGCTTTATTCTTGCATCGTCGCCTTCGCAGGGCATCTGTCCCGCCTGGCCGTGATATATGAGCTTAATGCCTCTTTTTGCCGCCTTTTCCTTAAAGACCAACACCGTTTCCGCCATAAGCTCGGAAACGTCCACGTTCTTTATGGAAAGGGTAACCTTGCCGCTCTGTATCTTTGAATAATCAAGGAGCTCTTCCACCATATTGGAAAGTCTGTCAGCCTCGGAAGCTATAACACCTAATCCCATTTTAATGGTCTCGTTATCCTCCTCGGGGTCACAAGACATAAGGGTTTCATTCCATCCCTTGATAGCCGTGAGAGGAGTTCGAAGCTCGTGAGAAACTGATGAAATAAAGTCGTTTTTCATCTGGTCGATCTTGGAAAGGTCAGCAGCCATGTTATTGATACTGTCGGTAAGCTCGCCTATTTCGTCGTCCTGCTTTTTGTCTATTCTGGCAGTAAAGTCGCCCTTTGAAATAGTCTTTGCCGTAGCGGCTATCTCGCCGATGGGATTAACGATGGACCTTATAAAATAGTTTCCCGAAAGGGCCATTACCCCTATCATTAAAGCACCGAGGGCAAGAGCAACAGCAATAAATACAGCCTTCTGAACGTTTACTTGGGCAAGGGACGAAGCGAGCCTTACGCTACCAAGTATATTACCTACACCGTCCTCGAGAGGAGCAGTATAAACGACCAGGCTTTCACCCGTGGCAACATCTCTTATTCTGTCTATAACGGGAACAGAGGTGAGATACACCTCTTCTCCCGAATAATATCCCGCCGTAGATGCCACCATGTGGCCGTCGGTAGCAAATATCTGCACCTTAAGATTTTCATAGTCCACTGCAATGGAAAGAACGTCCTTTGCAGTAACACCGAAATCATAGTTATTTTCTTTTATGTATTCTGAAAAATACTTCTGAATGAGGGAGCCTTGGCTCTGGAGATAGTTATCAACGGAAGAGTCTATACTGTTGCCCGAAAGAGCAATTACCGCAACCTCAACTATAACCAGGGCAATAATTATAATGGACAGGATATTGGTGATCCATCTGCCCGTTATTGAGTTCATCTTCATTGCTATACGCACAGGGATACACCTTCCTTCCATATACTGAAATTATCTTTATTCTTCGCCGTTACTCCATCTGTAGCCGTAATTCCACTCGGTTTTTATATACTTTGGAGCCTTGGCTGATTCTTCTATCTTTACTCGCAGGCGACGTATATTTACGTTTACTATATCGGGGTCGCCGTAAAAATCCTCTCCCCAAACACCCTGCAATATCTCTTCTCTTGTAAGAGGGGTATCGGGATGCTCAAGGAAAAATTTAAGGATGTTAACCTCTGTGGGGGTAAGGTCAAGGGGTTTTCCGTTTTTATAAAAGCTGTTTGTTCTGGTATCACGGGAGAAAGGTGAGCCTTCATAAGAATAAATGGCAGAACTCTTCTTTGGAGCCTCGGCCTGTCCTCTGGACGAGGAAGCAACGGACTCTACTCTTCTGCAAAGAGCGTCTGCTTTCGCTATAAGGATAGCGGGAGAAAAGGGTTTTTTGACGTAATCGTCTGCACCCGAGCCGTAGCCCGAAAGCATATCTTCGTCAAGATCCTTTGCCGAAAGCATAATGATACCCATGTTACGGTTCTTTTCTCTCAGCCGTCTGCAGACCTGAAATCCGTCTATATCGGGGAGCATAATATCAAGTATAGCAAGGATTATATCGGGATTTTCCTCAAATACTTTAAGCGCCGCGCGGCCGCAATCGGCCTCGTGAACCGTATATCCTGCTCTTTTAAAGTTAATGACCAAAAGATCTCTTATGGATTTTTCGTCGTCCATTATAAGAACGTTTTTCATTTTGCGCCTATTCCTTTCAGTTAGGATGCGGTTATAATGCCGGTAGCCGTAATGCTGTCTTTAAGCTCACCGATGGGTATAAGCTTCTGATACGCCTCTGCAGATATCTGAGGATTAACAATATAGCTCAGATAGGTATCCGTTTTGCTTATATGTAAAAGCTCTGTATTTTTATCTGCGGGAGCTGAGGAGGATGCTACAACGGAGAAAAGAAGCTCTTTTTGCCCGTTTTCAGCTACATAGTAGAAGAGCATATTATCGGAGCTGTCCAAATATACGGCTATGTCCGTATAATAAGAGGGGTTTTTAATGGTTATGTAATAACCTAAATCCGTATTCAAATAGCAAGAAAAATCGTATACGGAAGAATTTTCCTCCACGTAGTACCAAGAGCAGGTGTACTGGAGCATTTCCTTACTCTGGGAGCTTACAGCGTTCTTTATATCGGCAGATATTTTGCTCTCATCTGTCACGTCGCTTACGGGATATTCCACAACGCCGTCACCGTCTATATCCTGAGCTATGGCGTTTCCGTAATAAAGGAATTTATCAACTATGCCGTAAGACTTATCAATGGAAAGATTTACGGGAACAAGAGCGTCGCCACTCCAGACCAAAACCTCAGTACTTTTAAGCATCGAACCCTGTTTTGAGGTGATATATACAGCCGAAGAGCCGTCTGCAGTCTCTCCCCTTTCAATTCGGTAGCAGGTGCCGGTATTTGTCAGATACGCACTTCCCGAAAGTGATCTGAAGGTTTGCAGATTGAAATCATACACAAGGCAGTTTGCGGTGGAACGAATGGCGGATATACTGGTGTAAGTAATATTGAGTATCTCATTTACGCCGTCGTTGTTAAAGTCGGAACAAAGAAAATCGTGATAGTCTGCCATGTGCCCGGGCATATATCCCCCCGTCTGCTGATTGTAATAGATCAGTGTCATGGTGGAAGGGTAATATTCGGTAAGGGAGCTGTATCCTATAACTATTTCGTCAATTCCGTCCCCCGTCATATCTCCGAACTCTATCTTGTCTAGGCTGTCGGATAGACCGTTGACCACACCCATAAGAGCAAAGTCCCCATTTTTCTCTTCTCGTAGAATAAGGGTCTTTACCGTCTTTCCAGAAGCTACCAATGGAACGTAACTGACTATGGCCTCAGCCTTTTCGTCACCGTCCAGATCTCTGAAAATCATGGGGTTGAGGTAATTGCCTCGGGATGCATAAGCCAGGGAATAGTTGTTATTTGTGTACTCTTCAACGAACTCGTATATTGCCGATTCCCTGTCGGAACGCTCCGGATAACGGAGATTTATGTCCCCCGAGCCCGAAAAAGAGCATCCGTAAAGGAAAAAGAGGCAGAGTAATCCGGCAAGCAACAACAGTGTCGCTTTCTTGTAATTAACCATTTACTCCACCTCCGAAAGTTCAATATTTAATTTTACGCAGGAAAACTTAAGCGTTTTCTGCGGAGATTACGTAATAATATACGGGCTGTCCACCGTTTATAACGGTGATTTCGGCAGAATTGCCCATAGCGGCCTGCAGCACTTCTGCTGCGGCATTTGCTTCGTCCTCGTCAATACCCTCGCCGTAGAAAAGGGTGATGTAATCCTTATCCTTAATATCTTCGGCTATCTGAGCAAGACAATCTTCACGGGAATCGCAAACGTACTTAACGTCGTTTTCAACAAGACCGAGGATCTGGCCTTCTTTGATTTCCATACCGTCAAAGGAGCTGTCTCTTGCGGCAAAGGTAAGCTTTGCGGTGGTAACCTTCTTCATTGCTTCCTTCATTGCGGCAGTATTGTCGGCCTCTTCGGCGTCGAAATCAAAGGCTAACATAGCGCTGATACCCTGAGGAATGGTATGAGTCTTGAGAACCACAACCTTCTTATCGGTAACTATAGCCTCGGCCTGCTTTGCGGCCATGTAAATATTCTTGTTGTTGGGAAGAACGTAAACTATCTCAGCGGGAGTTCTGTTAATAGCGGAGATAATATCCTCGGTAGAGGGGTTCATTGTCTGACCGCCTTCAACCATACTGTCAACGCCAAGGTCGTTAAATACGGCAACCATACCCTCGCCTGCGGCTACGGATACGAAACCGTACTTCTTTTCGGGAGGCAGGGGTGCCTCTTCCTGGGGCTGGGCTTCTTCCTGCTTTATGGTCATTTCGGAATGCTGATTTCTCATATTCTCGATTTTAACCATTGATAGGGAACCGCACTTAAGAGCCTGGGTAAGAACCTTACCGGGAACGTTGGTATGAACGTGGAACTTAACGAAGGTGTCGTCGTCAACGAAAACAACGCTGTCACCAACGCCGTCTATATAGGAGTGAAGGCCTGCTATCTTTTCGTCGGTGCAGGAGTCATCCTTATCAACTATACACTCGGTACAGTATGCAAATCTTATGTCACCTGTGGACACGGAGCCGAAATCGGCAGAAGAATTGGTACCTGCGGATACGGGAGAAACGGCCTTAGCCATACCCTCGCCCTTGGCAACCATGGTCATACCCTCAAAGATAACCGTAAAGCCCATACCGCCTGCGTCCACAACGTTTGCCTGCTTGAGAACGGGGAGCATTTCGGGAGTCTTTGAAAGGATATCATGACACTCACAAAGAAGAGCGCCGAAGAAACCTGCAACGTCGTCGGTTTCATCATACTGGGGAGCTATCTGCGCAGCCTTTTCTGCCATAACTCTCATAACGGTGAGAACAGTACCCTCAGTAGGATGTCTTACGGCCTTATAAGCAGCCTCTACACCCCCTGCAAATGCAGCAGCAACGGTCTGAAGGTCAGCTTCGTCCTTTCCTGCAAGAGCCTTGGAAAAGCCCCTGAAAAAGAGGGAAAGAATAACGCCCGAGTTACCTCTGCCTCCGCGGAGAAGGGCAGCGGCTACCTTTGCCGAACATTCGGAAAGGTTACCAGAGAAGCCTTCCATTTCACGTCTGCCTGCAGACATAGTAAGGCTCATGTTTATACCCGTATCACCGTCGGGAACGGGGAATATGTTAAGACTGTTTATTTCTTCTTTTTTACTTTCAAGTAAATTTGCAGCGGAAATAACCATTTCCCTGTAGATTTTACCGTTTACCATTGATCTGTCTCCTTATTTTGTATTAACCTTATCAACGTAAACGTTTACGCTTTTAACGTTGAAGCCCGTCATATCCTCTACCGTATAAGCAACCTTATGAATGATGCTGTCGGTAATAGCGGGAATGTTGATTCCGTATACGACCATAATGTGAAGGTCAATTGTTATTTCGTTATTATCGCAACGAACGTGGATGCCCTTATCGTTTGAATCCTTCTTAAAAAGGCTCCAGAACTCTTCCGTAGCGTTTTTTGATTCCATGCCTGCGATGCCGAAACATTTGCTGGCAACGATAGAGGTTATACTGTTGATTACCTCTTCGTCTATAGAAACTGTACCGTTTTTGTTGTTTTTTATCAGCATGGCCAATCTCCATTCTATAAAATATATTTTTAACTCGTATTATTTATGGTACGCAAAATACCATTCTTTATTATACAGTAAGTAGGCTCTCAATTCAATGTTATTTCTTTGATATTTTAACGAACTTTGCACAAACAATACCCAAAACAGGCATTTTTATGGGATTTTTATTAAAATTGAGCCAACCTATCCCGTACATTATATTATACCATATAATATCGTTTATGTCAAGGGATGCCCCACTTTGGCAAAAAGGCCAAAGTTTACAAAATGTCAAATTACCTACTTGACAAAGACCGCTGTATATAGTATAATAATATATGTGATAAAATACCCTTGGTATTGTCCTTAATATATTTTCGCAACTGCACCGATTTTAAGCTGTTAGCCGAGAACGGATGCTTTACATAAAAATATACTCGTGATTAACTTGGTATCGATATTGTTTTTAGGTGACCGTATATAAGGGCCGTCCGGGATTTTATCTTAATTATATAGATTGGAGGTACTCACCGGATGGGTACTACAGGCACGATCATACTGGCCGCCGTAGTAGGCGTCGTATGCGTCTTCGTCGGCTTTGCACTCGGAATCCTTTGGCGCAAAAAGGTTGCTGAAGCAACCATAGGCTCTGCAGAAGAAAAGGCAAGAAACATTGTCAACGAAGCGATTAAAACCGCTGAAACGAAGCAAAAAGAAGCCTTGCTTGAAGCAAAAGAGGAGATCCACAGAAACAGAACCGAAGCAGAAAAAGAAATACGCGACAGAAGAAATGAAGTCCAGCGTATGGAAAAGCGCATCATTCAAAAAGAAGAAGTTTTAGACAAAAGAGCAGAGGCTTTTGAGCAGAAGGAACTCAATCTTGCAAAGAAGCTGGCAGAAACCGAAAAGAAGAGTCTTGAAATTGACGAGATCAAGGTTCAGCAGCTTGCAGCTCTCGAACAGATCAGCGGCTTGACCGTAGAAAAGGCAAGAGAATACATCCTTGCAAATCTGGAAAGCGAGTTGGCTCACGAAAAAGCCCTTTACATTAAGGAAGCAGAACAGAGAGCAAAGGAAGAAGCAGAGGACAAAGCAAAGCACGTTCTCACCCTTGCTATTCAGAAATGCGCTTCCGACCACGTTTCTCAGGCTACCGTATCGGTAGTAGCACTTCCCAACGACGAAATGAAGGGAAGAATTATCGGACGTGAAGGCAGAAACATCAAGGCCCTCGAAAATCTTACGGGCGTTGACGTAATTATTGACGATACTCCCGAAACCATCACCCTTTCAAGCTTTGATATCGCCAGAAGAGAGGTTGCAAGAATCGCTCTTGAAAACCTTATTCAGGACGGCAGAATCCATCCCACCAGAGTCGGTGATATGGTTGAAAAAGCTCGCAAAGAGGTTGACAGCACCATCAGAAAAGAAGGCGAAAGAGCCATATTCGAAACGGGTATCCACGGTATCCATCCCGAGCTCGTCAAGCTCCTCGGCCGTCTTCATTACAGAACGTCCTACGGACAGAACGTTCTCAATCACGCCATTGAAGTTTCCCACATTGCGGGACTTCTGGCCGGAGAACTTAAAATTGACGTTAATTCGGCAAAGAGAGCCGGACTTCTCCACGACATAGGAAAGGCTCTTGACCAGAACACCGAAGGTTCTCATATTTCCATAGGTGTAGAACTGGCCCGTAAATATAAAGAGAGCGAAAAGATCGTTCACGCAATCGAAGCTCACCACGGCGACGTAGAGGCAAAGACCTTGCTGGCAGCCATTATTCAGGCGGCCGGCGCAATCTCCGCTGCCCGTCCCGGTGCAAGAAGAGAGGATATAGAAAACTATATCAAGCGTCTTGAAAAGCTCGAAGGAATCGCAAACGATTTCGGCGGCGTAGAAAGATCCTTCGCAATTCAGGCAGGCCGTGAAATCAGAGTTATGGTCCGTCCCGAAGAGATATCCGACGATGCAATGGTTATTCTTGCCCGCGATATTGCAAACAGAATCGAAAACGAGCTTGAATACCCCGGCCAGATCAAGATAAACGTTATAAGAGAAAGCAAAGCTGTCGAATACGCAAAGTAAGTATTGATGGCATAATGGGTAGACTGCCATCGAAAGATGTCAGTCTGCCTTTTCATATATAACAACAAAAGGAGAAACACATAATGCAGAAAAAATGGCTCCACTTCGCGTGGATAATCCCCGTTCTTCTCGTGGTTGCCGTATTCTTCTTTAATTGCTTTTACAGCATAGGAGAAACCGAAAAGGGTGTAGTCACCACCTTCGGCAAGGTAACCGCAATACAGGATGCGGGTCTTAACTTTAAGCTCCCTGATCCCATTCAGCACGTGGAAAAGGTTGATATGACCACCAGAAAGCTCAGCCTCGGATATACCGAAACAGGCTCTGGTATCGCAATCTCAACAGGCGACGCAAAAATGATTACGGGCGACTATAACGTTGTTGCCGTAGACTTCTTTATGGAATGGAAGGTCTCCGACCCCCAGAAGTTCCTTTACAGTTCTGAAGACCCCATATCAATACTCACAAATATTGCAAAGGCTGCCGCTAGAGACGTTATCGGCTCTTACGACGTTGACAACGTTCTTACCGACGGTAAGGTAGCCATTCAGTCAAGCGTAAAAGAGCTTATGGCTGAGAAACTTACCGAATACGATATCGGTATACAGATACTTGAAGTAAAGATTCAGGATGCAGAGCCTCCTACACAGGAAGTTATTGCCGCGTTCAAGGATGTTGAAACCGCAAAGCAACAGATGGAAACGGCCATAAACCAGGCGACCGCTTACCAGAACACAGTTATCCCCGAAGCTAACGCAGAGGCT
Organism: Eubacteriales bacterium; assembly: GCA_045530715.1. GTDB lineage: Bacteria > Bacillota > Clostridia > Oscillospirales > UBA644 > JAZQLP01. The sequence continues at coordinate 2,110 of JAZSCR010000145.1, read as the reverse complement.
GACAAAATACTTAAGGATGCGGAAGCATACAAGCAGGAAAAAATCAACGCCGCAGAGGGTGACGTTGCAAAGTTTAAGGAGATGTACGCTCAATACGCCCTTAATCCCGACGTAACCAGAAAACGTCTTTACCTTGAAATGATAGAGGACATTCTCCCCGGAGTTGACCTTTATATAGAAACCGCTGACGGCAATACCCTTAACGTACTGCCCTTGGACAGCTTTGTAAACGATAAGGAAGGAGGAGTACAGTAATGACTAAGAAGGCTAAATTATCCCTTATAATCGCGGGCATAATAGTTGCTCTTGCAGTTATTCTTATCGCCTCCACCGCATACACCGTGGGTGAAGACCAGTACGGTATCGTCAGACAGTTCGGAAAAGTAGTTTCCATAAAAGATGAAGCAGGTATTTATATAAAAATACCCTTTATGGAGGACGTTTCCTATCTCCCCAAAAATCTTTTGGTTTACGACGTAACCCCTTCTGACGTACTTACATCTGATAAAAAGGCATTGGTAGTGGACAGCTACGTAGTATGGAAGATAACTGATCCCCTTACTTTCGTTCAATCCATAGGCACCGTTGACGAAATGGAAAGCCGTCTTGATGCGGCAACCTTCAGCGTTGTAAAGAATACCATGGGTACCATGGAACAGACCAGCATTATTCAGTCCGGCGCTTCTGAAAACAGCCGTAACGAAGTAAACGGCCTCATTACCGAAATGGTCAATCAGCAGGTAACAAGCGAATACGGCGTTAAGGTAATGTCCATAGAAATCAAAAAGCTTGACCTTCCCGAGGACAACGAAGCCGCAGTATATGAAAGAATGATTTCCGAAAGACAGCAGATGGCGGCAAAGTACATCGCCGAAGGCGAGCTTGAAGCCTCCGTTATCAGAAACGACACCGATAAGCAGGCCGCTATTATCATAAGTGAAGCCTCCGCCGAAGCCGAAAAGCTCAAGGGTGAGGGCGAAGCCGAATATATGAGAATAATTGCCGAAGCTTATGCAACTCCCGACCAGGTGGAATTTTACGAGTTTTACCGTTCACTGGAAGCAATGAGAATAGCGATGGCTAATCAGAATAACGAAAAGAGAGTTCTTATCCTTTCTCAGGATTCCTTTATTGCACAGATGTTTATAGGAGAGTAAGCCCTATAGAGTAAAGAGCCGTCCTTTTGGCGGCTCTTTACTTGTATATTTGCAAAACAAAAATGTGGCTTTTTTATAAATCACTCTGCTAAAGTATTGACAATCGGTTTTTTTTGTGCTATGATACACTCACAGTAATACAGGAGACGCAAAGGCAATGAAGACCAACATTTTCGCTGCATACTTTTTTTACTTTTACTTTTATTTTGCATCCGCAACCGAGAAGTAAAAGTGATTTGTGCTGCAAATGTTCGTTAATGTGAACAATGCTCTCTTTCATATTTTGAATGAGTTCCGCAGTGACCGGTCACTGACGGAGCATTTTTTTTGTTATAAATAAACCTTTATATATTCGGAGGAAACTGAAATGATTGCGGTACTTAAACACAATGCAACACCCCAGCAACAAGAAAACCTGATTAATTGGCTTAAAGGTATGAACATCGGCGTTCATATATCCGAAGGCGAATACCAGACCGTTCTCGGCCTGATAGGCGACACCTCCAAGATCGATATTGACCTGCTGGAAGGTCTGGACGTTATTGAAAGAGTTACCCGAATTACCGAGCCCTATAAAAAAGCAAACAGAAAATTCCACCCCGACGATTCGGTTATTGACGTTGGTGGCGTTAAGATAGGCGGCGGCCATTTTGCCATTATAGCAGGCCCTTGCTCCGTTGAAAGCGAAGAGCAGATTATCGAAGTTGCGAAAAGAGTAAAGGCCGGAGGCGCTACCCTTCTCCGCGGCGGTGCATTCAAGCCCAGAACCTCACCCTACGACTTCCAGGGTCTTAAAGCAGAAGGTATAGAACTTCTTCTTGAAGCAAAAAAGGAAACGGGCCTCCCTATAGTAACTGAAATAATGAATGCCGCCCATCTTCCCCTCTTTGAAGAGGTTGACCTGATCCAGGTAGGCGCAAGAAACATGCAGAACTTTGAGCTTCTCAAGGAGC
>JAZSCR010000217.1:0-24281 GCA_045530715.1 Eubacteriales bacterium | reverse complement strand
TTCCGTAGGCGGAATCACAGAGGTTGGCATTTACGGTCTGGAGCCCGGACTTGGCGAACCCTTCTTTGGAAGTGTGGAAAGCCTTATATCCCAGACTATGTTTGCAGTTCCCGCAGTAAAGGGCATCGAATTCGGAGCAGGGTTTGACTTTGCAAAAATGAAGGGCTCTCAGGCAAACGACCCCTTTATTACCGATAAAGAAGGGAAAGCCGTTCCAAAAACAAACAACTGCGGCGGAATCCTTGGTGGAATAACCTCGGGTATGCCCATAATATTCAGAGCCGTATTTAAGCCCACCCCCTCCATAGGAATTGAGCAGAATACGGTAAACTTGATGACGGGAGAGGCCGAAAAACTCACCGTAACAGGCCGCCACGACCCCTGTATCCTCACAAGAACCCCTTCCGTATGCGAGGCTGCTGCTGCAATAGCCATAGTAAACTTAAACTAATTACAGAAAGAAGATATACATCATGGACATAAACGATTACAGAAACGATATTGATAAAATAGACAGAGAAATCGTTGAACTTTTCAAGAAAAGAATGGATACGGCAAAAAACATTGCCGAATATAAAAAGCAGAACGCTCTTCCCATATACGACGGCGCAAGAGAAAGAGCTCTTCTGACCAAGGTAAGCGACCTTGCAGGCGAAGAGTATTCCCAGTATACCAGAGTCCTCTTCTCCACCATAATGAATCTGAGCCGTTCCTGCCAGATACAGACAACCTCACCCAAAAGCTCCCTTTCGGAAAAGATAAAGAAGGCTCTGGAAACCACCCCCAACCTTTTCCCCGAAAAAGCCACCATTGCCTGTCAGGGAGTTGAGGGCGCATACTCCCAGCTTGCCTGTGAAAAGCTCTTTGCCGTGCCCAACATCATGTTCTTCAACAGCTTTGACGGAGTTTTCAAGGCCGTAAATTCAGGCCTTTGCCGTTACGGTGTACTTCCCCTTGAAAACAGCACCGCAGGTTCGGTAAACAAGGTTTACGACCTTATGTCAAAGTACAAGTTCCATATCGTAAGAAGTATCCGTTGCAGAATAACCCACGAACTTCTTGCAAAGCCGGGAACCAATCTTTCGGACATAAAGGAAATCATCTCCCACGAGCAGGCGCTCAACCAGTGCGCTCAGTTCCTTGCAGACCATAAAGATATCAAGATAACCATCTGCGAGAATACTGCCGTTGCGGCAAAGACCGTGGCAGAGTCGGGCAGAACCGATATTGCGGCTATAGCATCCAGCACCTCTGCAAGGCAGTACGGATTAAAGGTTATTGCATCCGATATTCTGGATAACGGCGGCAACGATACCAGATTCATCTGCATTTCCAAGGAACCCGAGGTATATCCCGGCAGTGACAGAACAAGTATCAAGCTTATTCTCCCCCACCGTCCCGGCTCTCTGTATAACGTATTGGCAAGATTTGCCTCCCTCGGCATTAACATAGTTAAGCTTGAAAGCCGCCCCATTCCAGGCAAGGATTTCGAGTTCATGTTCTACTTCGATATAGGAGTTTCCGTATACTCCCCCGCCCTTGCAGAGCTTCTCTGTGAGCTTGAGCACGACGTTGACGAGCTGGTATATCTGGGCAGTTATTCGGAAATAGTATAAGAAAGGTCTGACCGAAAATGAAATTTGGTCTTTTGGGCGGAAGGCTGGGACATAGCTTTTCTCCCCAGATACACGCCCAGCTGGCGGATTACGAATATAAGCTTTACCCAATGCCCGAAGACGAAGTGAATGGTTGGATAAAGGCTTGTGACCTTAACGGCTTTAACGTTACCATTCCCTATAAAGAAAAGGTCTACGCCCTGTGTGACGAACTCACCGACAGAGCAAAAAAAATAGGCTGTGTAAACACTGTAAAGAAGATGCCCAACGGCAAAATATACGGTGATAACACAGACTATTACGGCTTCAGCTATATGGTAAAAAAGCTGGGGGTAAAGATAAAGGACAGAAAGGTTCTCATTATCGGTAGCGGAGGAACCGCAAAAACCGCAACCGCAGTTCTTACCGATATGGGAGCTAAAAAAATCGTTATCCTTTCAAGAAAAGATAACACTCCCGAAAACCTAAAAAAACATTCGGACACGGATATATTGGTAAACGCTTCACCCGTAGGAATGTACCCAAAGAACGGTGAATCCCCCGTTGACCTTGAATTCTTCTCCGATTGCAAGGGAATAGTAGACGTTATATACAATCCTTCCCTTACAGAACTTATTATTCAAGGCCAAAAGCGCGGCATTCCCTGCATAAACGGTCTTTCCATGCTGGTCGCTCAGGCTAAAATGGCCTGTGAAATATTCACGGATACTAACATTTCCGACGGGGAAATTGACCGTATTACCAAGGAAATAGAAAAGCAGACCAAGAATCTTATTCTTGTGGGTATGCCGGGATGCGGAAAGACCACCGCAGGCAAAAACCTTGCTCTTCTTACGGGAAAAGAATTCGTTGACTCGGACGAAGTAATAAAGGTAACCGAAGGCAAAAGCCCATCGGAAATTATTAAATCTGAGGGCGAAAGGGTCTTCAGAGAAATAGAAACCCGCGTTCTTAAGCAAATATGCAAAGAAAGCGGAAAAATAATCGCTACGGGTGGCGGCGCAGTAACAATTCCCGAAAATCATGATATTATGCACCAAAACGGTACGGTCATATTCCTTAAGCGCCCCATTGAAATCCTGGACAAAAGCGACAGACCTCTTTCAACAGACCTACCGAATCTTTACAAAAAGCGCCTTCCCCTGTATGAGGAATTTTCGGATGCAGAAGTAGAGGGAAGAGAAAGTCCAACAGAAACTGCGGCGGCGATTTTGGCCGCCTGGGAGGAAACGGTATGAATTTTCTTATTATAAACGGCCCAAATCTTAATATGCTGGGAATAAGAGAACCTGAAGTATACGGCAACAGAACCTTTAAGGACTTGGAAGGATTTATTGTATCGGCCTGCCATGAGGCAGACGTGGACTATAAGCTTTTCCAGTCAAATTACGAGGGCGAAATAGTAACCGAAATACAGAAGGCATACGAAACATTTGACGGTATAGTAATCAATCCCGCTGCATATACCCATACAAGCGTAGCCATTCTCGATGCCCTGAAGGCCGTGGGAATCCCCACCGTGGAAGTCCACATATCCGACATTTCCGCCCGTGAGGAATTCCGTAAATTCTCCTACGTATCCCTTTATGCCGAGAAGACCATAGCAGGACACGGCTTTGAAGGATACAGAGAAGCTATTCTCTATCTAAAAGAAAACCTTTAATCTACTTTTTGATAGTGATGGTATAGACCACTCTGTCGTCAAAATCGGTATTTTCCGTATGTGCGGTTATACCTGCGGCACGGAGCATTTTAACCGTCTTTTCTATCGTGTTTAAACAGACCCTCATATCTCCGATATACCCCTTCGCCTTTGGCGGAGGGGATTTTTTTATAAGCATGCGGATACTATCGGGAGTACCGTCGGAGGTGGTAAACAGCCGCTCCGTATATCTCTCAAATTCCCCGATGCTCATATCCTTATCGGCGGCAACCTTTACTGCCTCACTCATAACCTCAGGTGGGAGTTTTAAGAGTGCTCTTGCGTGTCGCTCTGAAAGACCGTATTTCAAAACCTCTTTCCGAACCAAGGGCGGAATACGTAAAAGCCGCAACTTATTTGCCACTGCAGATTGGCTTTTTCCTATTCGTGCAGCAACCTCCCCTTGGCTTAAGCCAAGCTCATCAATAATGGCAGAAATCCCTTGAGCTTGCTCAAAGAAATCCAGGTCTTTACGCTGCAGATTTTCAACGAGAGCAAGAATTGCAGAGCCCTCGTCATCAACATCAATAACTATGCAGGGAACACTCTTCAGTCCTACCATTTTGCAGGCCCGCAAGCGCCTTTCCCCCGCAACAAGGCGGTAAAACCCATCTCCGTCGTAGCATACGGTCAACGGTTGTATAACACCCAACGCTCTGATGCTCTGGGCAAGACTGACAAGCTCGTCAAAATCAAAATATTTTCTGGGCTGGTTGGGGTTTGGTTTTATGGAGTCTATGGGGATAACCCTGAATATTTTTTTATCCCTTTCTTCGGTGTTTTCCTTCATTGATAAATCTCCTTTAAGGGTTGTTGTGTGTGGCATAATTATAACAGAATACCCATTTTCTTTCAAGAAAAACCGTTCGTCATATATTTTCGGAATAAGCCTTTACACACCTATTTTCCCCATAACTCTTCCATATTCCACATTTCTTGTTCTTCTTTTGTCGAAACAAAAAAAATGCCGTTCAAGTAAGAACGGCATTTTTCTTATTCTTTTTCAAATCTGGGAGGTCTTTCTCCTCTCCTGCCGAATGGAGGCGGCGGGAAGGGGAACTTCTTCTCCGAGGGCAACGGCTCATCAGTCTCGGGGTTATCTCTGTATCTCTTTGCCTGAGTATTAAAGAGTTCGGCGTACTTACCGTTAAGCTGAATAAGCTCACGGTGGCTACCGATTTCAACTATCTCTCCGTTTTCAAGGACGATTATAGTATCGGCAATGGTGGCGCTTGAAAGTCTGTGAGAAACGAATATGGTAGTCTTGCTTCCTCTGAGTTGGTCAAACTGAGAGAATATCTCCTGTTCGGCCATGGGGTCAAGGGATGCGGTGGGCTCGTCGAGAATCATTATATCAGAATCTCGGAAGAAGGCTCTGGACACGGCTATTTTCTGCCACTGGCCTATGGAAAGCTCAAGGCCGTTCTCCTCAAACTGTCTGGTAAGGGGAGTATCGTAGGAATTGGAGAGCTTTGCTATAAACTCGTTGGCACTGCTCTTTTCCGATGCGGCAATAATTCCTTCGCGGTCGTCTTTTCGCTCTATCTGACCAAAGCCGATATTTTCACCAACGGTAAATGCGTACTTTCCAAAATCCTGGAAGATGATTCCGAAAACGCTGTATATATCTTCGGTGGCATACTCACGAATGTCGTGGCCGTCAAAGAGAATAACACCCTCCGTAGGATCGTAAAGTCTGGTAAGCAATTTAAGCAGAGTAGTCTTTCCCGCGCCGTTCAAGCCTACGAGAACGGCAGTTTCGCCGCCCTTTATGGTAAGATTAATATTTTTAAGCACCTTTTTTTCGGTACCGGGATAACAGAAGGACACGTTTTTAAACTCTATAACGTGATTTATATGTCTTTCCACCCGTCTGGGCTGAGCCAAAGAAGGAACTACTGTGGGCTTTTCCTCCATAAAGGCTATCATATTGTCTATAAATAGGGTTCCCTCGTATATACCCGCGGAGGTGTTTACTATATCGGACACCCCACCCGAAATGGAAAAGAGCGCGCCCGAATAAAGATTGAAGTCGCCAACGGAAAGGACGCCATCAAAAATGCCCTTGGCTATAAGAACAAGAACGGAACCGTTAACCGCTGTGTGAACCACATTAAGAGCCATTCCCCAAAAGCTTTCGCCGTATATGAGGCTCTTTATGCCCTTAAAGTAATTATTAAATACCTCTTTATACTTTGCAATAAAGGTGTCGGCAAGATTGAAAAGTTTTATTTCCTTGACCATATCCTTGTTGACGATAAGGTTTGAGAAATAGTCCATCTGACGTCTGTCCTTTGAACGGCGACGGACGTAACCGAACATCTTTTTCCTATAATGATAATGGATAATGGCGGAAGGAATAGCCATTACTATCAAAACTCCGGGAGCCCAGCGGAGGAAGCCGCCGAGAATAACGATGTAGCTGACCAGACTGATAAATGCAGAAACTATGGAGAATGAGGCCTGGAGTACGCTCAAAGGACGGTTTCCCGCCTCTCTGTTTGCATTTTCAAGCTTTGAGTAAAATGAGGGCAGGTCAAATGACGCAAGGTCTATGGTCTTGGCCTTGTTCATGATTTTGAGTTTGATACTGTATACCAAAACCTCATTTGATATACGATTTATCATATTGTTGGCAGAATGAATAAGCCTTACAGCTAACTGATATCCAAGTTGCAATACCAAAAGTCCGCCAAGTACCCAGAAATCGTCGCCCAACTGTCCCGTGGCAGCCAACGCAAGATTGTCAAGGAGAGCCTTGGATATGTATGAACCAATAACGGGGACGACGCCGTTAAAGACGGCCATAAAGGTCATGAGTAAAAGTATCCAAGGCCTTGCATCCCAGACAAGCTTATAAATATAGAGCAATCTGCGGGCAGTATCCTTGATGCTTTTAAATATAAAGGGAATCCAGTCCTTCAGTTTTTCGGGTTTTTGTATGCGAATATCCGACCCTCTTGGAGGGGGCATTCCCATACCGCCAAAGCCACCCATTCCTCCGTACATATCTTTTCACTCCTTATTTAAATCGGAATAGCAGTAATAGTAGTAACAATCTACTAAAGGGGGCCGTCGCAATTATATTTGCAACAGCCCCCTTTTCAGATACTTGTCTTTTATTTAATTATTCTACAAGACCGCTTCGTTCAATACTCTGTACAAAATATCTCTGGCAGAACAAGAACACGAGAAGAAGGGGTGCGATGAGGAGCAGAGATGCCGTATCAAGGAGGGTCGCCTGTTGGAGAGCATCAGCGGTGGTACTCTTTGTTACGTTCATAATGGTATTGGTGAGTATGGGTAACTCGGAAATAAGCATATCGTTGTAGGTGGTATCCGTCCACTGCCAGGTGAAGGCAAAGAGGAATACGGTGATCATCATGTTCATAGCGTTGGGAAGCATGATAACGAAGAAGGTTTTAAGATGGCCTGCGCCGTCTATGTAAGCGGAAGCTTCAAGTTCTTTAGGCATACCGCGGAAGAACTGACGCATCATGTAGATATAAAGACCGTTCTTAAGACCCATACCCGTTGCAGACATCAGTACCAAGGGCCAGAAGGTATCCAGCAGGTTGAAACCGAACATGTTGCTGAATATTTCGAACAAAGGAATGGTGATGGTCTGTGTGGGGATTATAAGGGTAAGTATAACACCGAAGAAGAGGACGTCGGAGCCAAAGAACTTGAATCTCGCAAATCCGTAACCAACGAATGTGGAGATTGCAAGCTGGAAGACTGCAACTACCAGGGAGAGGATTGCGGTGTAGAGCAACGCAACCCAGTAGTCCATACTGAGAAGAGCCTTCTCAATAAAGTAGGTAGAACCCTCTCTGGGGATATACATAACCGTGGAGTCGGTAATATCATTGGTGCTCATGAAAGAAACGATGAGCTTTACAATGAAGGGATACAGTATCATAAAGGAGATACCGAAGATGATTATAAAACGAAGAATTATCCAGCAGAATTTGCCAAGACCGTAGAGGTTAAGGTTCTTTCTTCTCCATCTTGCCCACTCCATATCGGTCATCTTCTTGGGCTTAATTCTATCCCAGAAGCTGGGGTTTTCAACAGTAACAACTTCGCCGTTGGGGGTAATGATTTCTTTTTCTTTCTTGAAAATAGACATTCCACTTACCTCCTTAATCTTGATATACGACAAGCTTCTTAACAAGAACCCAAGCTATGCCAACGAAGGCAAGAACAACGAGGGTATAAACCCAAGAAAGGGCAGAAGCAAGTTCGTAGGTTGCGGCGTTACCCATATATGTGTTGATATAAAGGATAGCGGCGTTGTCGGACTTAAGGAAGAGGTCGATAACCGTGTAGATGAGGTTAACGAGAATAAGGGGAGAAATCATGGGGAAGGATATCTTCCAGAAAACTTCCCAACCCGTAGCACCTTCAACCTTTGCGGCCTCGTACATACTGATTGAAATACCCTGAAGACCCGAAAGGAATACCAGCATCTGAACACCGGAAGAGGTGATAACCGAGTACAGACCGTCAATGGCGCCCAGAACTATGCCCGAAAGAGTGGGATTGTTAAGAGCGGAGGTAATAACCTCTCTGAGCTGGTTATAATTGAAGATGTTGGCTGCACCGGTGGCGCTGGCGCCACCTACCTCCAGCTTTTCGCCGGAGTTGTAGGTATCGAGCATAGAGCTCATTTCTTCAAATTCTCTCATAATACCCGTAGAAATAATAACGGGAATGAAGAATATAACACGGGCTACCGTTCTACCAAGGAACTTCTGGTTAAGAACGTTTGCCATAAAGAATGCGAAGATAATGATAACGAATATCTGGGGAATGAGGGCCGTTACCGACTCGATAACGGTTCTCAGGAAGCCTTCTTCAACGAAGAGTGCCTGACGGTAGTTTTCCCAACCGATGAATGTGGTCTGGAAACCCTTTCCCTTTACGATTTCGATTTCACTGAAGGAGTAAATGATAGACTGAACGAGCACGGGGATATACATTATTGCAAGACCGATTATGATAGGTAAGCAGAATACATATCCAAAAAGGCTGTTCTTTCTCTCGAGGGTCAGAAACGAAGCTTTTCTGGCCTTAACTGTTTTCTTTGCCTGTACGCTCATATGTTTTTAACCCCCTTACTCAAAAATTACATAGTCTTTTGCAGGAACGGTAATAATGGTACCGTCAGCTGCAGCGAACTGAATGTCGAAGGAATTGTAGTTTACGTAAACTGTGTACTGATCGCCGTATACGGTCTTGTAAACGCTGTCAACCCAAACACGGGTATCTTCCTTAACTATCTTTCTACCTTCTCTGTAACCGGGATCACCGGGCTGGAGGTAGGTAACCTCACCGCCTGCAATATAGACTTTTCTATCAACGGGAGAATAGCCCTCATGCTGGGTGATGGGAAGAGATGCAACCTTATCGAGAACAACCTTAACGGCGTTGTAAACCTCAAGAGCTGTGTCGTAAGAGTTGTTGTAGTTAAGTGAATACCAGTTGGTAAACGCAGTGTTGTAAAGGATCGTATCTTCTTCACCCATCCAACGGAAGTATACGTTACTACCGGTTTCTATACAGTAAAGAATGAGATCATCATAGTTTGCGTTGATATTGAATGCTTCGGGCGCGTAATATACGTAGCCGTGAAGAACCATCTGGATGAAGGGTATGGATTCCTTAGCGGAGAGATATTCAGAAGAGCCCATGGGCATATTGAGAATATGATCTGCGATGTTCCAAGTATAATCGTTACCGTTGTCAACCATAAGCTCGTAATCCTTAAAGACTTCAAGAGCCTGGAGCTGATACTCATAGGACTTGGTTCTGTTAACGTTACGGTTGGTCTTATAGTTGGAGTTGAGGTATTCGCCCATAGCGGCGAGAGATATCTGACCGTTGCCGATAATCTCTTCGTAAGAAGCCTCAAAGGTTGCGGCCATTTCGGGAAGAATATCGGGAGAGATAATGGTCTTCTTGAAATCGTTGCTCTCGGCCAATGAACCGGAAGCAGGGCTTCTATGGTTTATGGTTGCAAGACGCATATCAAGACGACGTGCGGAATCCTGAGAGTAATTAAAGCCGTCGCTTACGGTATCTCTGTATACGTACTGCATATCAACGTTGGGGAAGAATCCGTAACCGTTTTCGGTACAGTACTCAACGAGGGAGGAGAGCTCTTTCTTGGTACCGAGAAGGTCAAGAAGCTCAACCTCGTTATAAGCGGTGTTGTAGAAACCGCCGTTAGACCAGTAGAGATAACGTGCGTTTACGTTTTCTGCACCATCAGCATTAAGCTTTTCAAGAACTTCAAGGATATCGGAATAGGTGGTGAGAGCCTTTTTCTTTACGGTGGGAACGCCCACTACAGATTCGGTCTTCTCAAAGCTTCCGATAAAGTCGATGTAAAGCTGGGTAGCACCGTCAGAAATGGTTTCTGCGGGAAGCTTACCTGCTTCTATAAGATAATTTCTGTATTCTTCAGCATATTCTGAATAGGTTTTTCCACCTTCACCGAACATATAGCGAACAACGAAGTTTGCTATGGTTTCGTCCTTTGCAAGAACGACACCGGAGCCGGAGGAATCGGAGGATGCTCCGCCTATGGACTGACCGCCGGAATAGGTACGGTAGTCACGCTCGGAATATACAAGGTCAAAGTTAAGAGAAGCAATGGGGTTGCTTACCTCGTTATAAGGTCTTGCAGAGATGAACGCCTGAGCGGCACCGTCCTCAAGAACCATCATCATGCTTCCGCCCAACTTACCGTAGGTACCTTCGTCGGAATAATCACCTCTGTCGTATATACCGAAGCTGGAAAGAACGGGAGCGGACTGTCCACTGAGGATTCCGGGGTTAAAGGTCTGGTCACTGCCGTAAAGACGGGCAGAGTAAGCATCGGTGGTCATACCGCCGAAAAGGGGCATAACAGAACCCGAGCCGTCGGGAAGAATCATGTACTTGGTATCATCGGATGTATCGCTTGCCTCTACGCCGCCGAAGGCTCTGTAGAAGTATATCTTATAGAGCTTCTGCTTTTCGGGAGCAAGGATCAGGGATGTATCAACGTTAAGTGTAAGGCCGTTGTCATCAAGGCTGATGTCTACGGGAATGGTGTACATAACCGCACGTTCAGGACCTGAGTAGTCAACCTTTTCCATTTCCTGCTTGAGCATTTCAACTGTAAAGCCGATAGCGGTAAGAGCATTCTTAACGTTGTTCTTCTGCTTGGAGGTCAAGCTACGGCCTATGTAAAGAGCTTCGTAGTCAAGTGTGGGATAGTATGCAAGATACTGTTCCTTAACCTCAAGAGAAAGAGAATCGGGTTCGTTAAGATTGTAGGAAGTCTGGATAGCCTTTTTATAGGTCTTGGCAGCTCCCGCATCGGGGATCTTTTCAATCTGCTCCATTATCCAGTTGTAAGTGCTTACCGTAAGAACGGGAGGAACGAGTTCCTTGTCGGGGTCGTTACCGATGGTATAAACGATTCTTATGGTATCGTCATCCATCTTCTTTATATAGAAGTTCTTATCAAGGTAGCAGTTTTCGTAGAAGTTAAACTCAAATCTCTTGTTAAGAGAGTCGTAAGCTTCTATTGTAAGGGGTGCATGGAGCTTACCACGCTTATCATCGGCTGTGGTGCTAAGTTCGTTACCGTCAGCCTTTACAGCGTTGGTGGGGTCAGAATGATAAACCATTCCGGTTTCCTTGTCATATACGGCAATGGAAGTATCGTCAAAGTCAAAATAGAGAATGTAATTGTCGTTTTCAATTACGTTTCTCATTCCGACTATACCCAACTTCTTGTTTACGTCGTTCTTTCCGGAACCGCCTCTTACGGCTTCATAATCGGAAGGATCCATTACGTTATCAAGGCTGCCGTCAAGGAGCTCAAGAATGTGAGCCTCTCTCTCTTCGTCCGAAACATATCCGGAAGAAGTGGTTGCTTTATCGCAGGATGAGAGGAGTACCGATAATGCAGTAAAGAGAACCGCAAAAACGGTGATCATTAAAAACTTTTTGATCTTCATAATCTTTCCTCCTCCTTATTCATTTATTCTGAACGAGATTTCCGTCCAGAGCGAAGAAGCAAAGCCGGTTACCTGCTGTACAAGGAAAACGATAAGCACGATGATAAACGCAATAATCAGTATACCAACTATTGAAAGAATCGTCGTGGCAATACCCTTTTTAACCGAGTACTGATGAGTGGTTATCATTCCAAGGAAGATCTCTATGTAAGCAATAACTACGCCCATAGAATTTACGGTAGTAAATACGCTGGAGGATTCCAAGGGAAGATAATGGCTGAGAGGTACGGCTATAAAGTTACAAAGCGTAAGGGGAAGAGTACCTACTGCTGTGGCAACGAAGATGTCACCGAACTTACCGTCACCGTCCATAAGAGAGGAGAAGCACCAGTTAGCAACTGTCCACAGAATGTAGGGAAGAATTGCAACGCCAACTTCAATGACAACGTTCAGGCTAAGCTGTTCAGCTACGCTTGTATACATATATCCGAGAAGCTGTCTCTTAAATACCGCAGAGAAGGCAAGAAGAATCATGAGCAATACTGCAGTATTGACAGATTTTCTTTTGGGGTCGTTTTTCAGGTCGTAATATCCGTCGAAGGGATGAATAAGAACGTAAAACGCATAAGGAAGCTTTTTGAAAGCATCAACGATACATTCTCCGATTGTCTTAAATACCTTTTTTACTGCTGTCATTATCTTCTACCTCCTTTCTTTTTTCTTCTCTTACTCTTTCTTGTCTTAACTAAGAAGTAGAGAACGAACAGACCTATAACAAGCACTATAGCACTGATAGCTATAAGAGCGAAGTTTTCTTCCATAGAAGCTCTCTGGAGCTCTTTGAAAGCCTGAGAGTAATAGGTTGTTTCGTTTGCAACCTCGAAGTAATCAAGAGCGTTCTGATAGTGGTCAAGTCTTGTATCATCATAATACAGGGTCATAGCGGTACGCATTTCAGCCTTACCGAGACCGATGTAAGCGATATACATATTGGAGTTATAAGCTATAACGTCTTTCCAATATTCAGAAGAAACGTCGTATTCACCGGCAATATGAGAATCGAGAGCGTTGAATACGGTCTTGGCGTAATCGGTCATTTCATAAACAACGATGGACTTGGTACCAACGTCGGAAATAACCACGTGGTCGCCGTTAATTACCAGGGAGTAAGGTGTGCTGGTTCTACCCTGCTGGCTACCCTTACCGCCACTGATAAAGATAAGGTTACAGTCGTTATCGTAAACGAAGAATCTACCGCTTCTCTGGTCGAGAATAATGAAACATCCGTTATCGTAAGAATCTGCGTCTACTATCTGAGGAGTGGTTTCAATGGTGAAATCCAGGTCTCCGATTACGGGGAAGATACCGTTTCTACGGAGAATATCTATACCCGATGTGTTAAGCTTGGAAACAGGAGCGGTATCGGGTTCGCTAAGACTTGTGGCAGCAGATACGAGACTTTCCGAATCTATTGTGGAAATCGTAACGTACATGAATCCTCTGTAGTCCTGAGCAATATTGTTATATTCGGTAGGAACGTAGGTAACGAGCTTCTTTCTCTGCTCATCAGTAGCCAACATTCTCCAGAACCAATCCATGGGGTTCATTTCAACCTTAGGAGCGCCGACGAAGTTGGTAAACATACCGGTATTGTCAAGTTCCATTATACCGCGGTTAACGGCGTAAGCAATTACCTGCATACCGCCTGCACGGTCAACTACAAGCTTAAGGGGCTTGAAGATGTAGCTCTTTCCGAGAATGGATACCTTTACGGACTGATATACCTGCTTTACGTAACCGTTGATATCACATACGACTATACGTCTGTTCTGAGTATCTGCTACGTAAATGAGGCCGTCTTCGGTAACGTATATACCCGAAGGCTGATTAAAGCTGTAAGCGTTAGCTGCAGTCATTTCGGGGTCTATAGAGGGATTACCGAGAGCGTCGTACTTGTTCTTGTCAAGTTCGGGGATAACGTAACCGGGAGCATCAGCAGTAGCAGGAGTGTTCTTCAAGCTTCTGATGGTATGCTTTACGGTGTAGTTTTCGTCAAGAACGATAATCTGGTTACCGCCTCTGTCGAGAACGTATACGTAACCGTTTCTCTCAAAGAGGTCAACGGGCTCATATGTAAGTATATCAGCGCCGACATCCTCTGCACTGAGAGTCTTAATATGCGCGTAAGCAACAGGTGCTTCTACGGGTGTAGCGTAAAAGTCATAAATATAAGAGTCTACGATTTCGTCATTGGTAGTTATGGCCGCCATGGGGAGGGCACAAAGGGGAATGACGATAAGCATCGTAAGAATAAGGGCGAAAGCCGATTTAAATATCTTTTTCATCTTTCCGCCTCCTTAGTCTTTCATACCCGATGTTGCCATCGTTTCAACTATGTTACTCTGTGTTATAACGAAGACTATAACGGGAACGGACATCATTACTATCTGTATTGCCATGGAAACGCCCGTTCTGGCAATACCTGCGCCTGAGATCTGGCCCAACGCATAGGAAAGGGTTTTAAGTTCTTCACGGTAGATGTAAATACTTGAGCCCTGATTCCAGAAGTTCTGAACGGCGAAAACTATAAGAGTCAGCCATCCGGGTTTGATGGAGGGCATCAGTATGTTAAAGAAGATTCTGAACTCTCCCGCACCGTCGATACGGGCAGCCTCAAGAACGGTATCAGGGAACTGGTCCATATACTGCTTGATGAGGTAGAGGGAGAAGGAAGAACCGAGGGCGGGAATCAAAATAGCGTAGAATGTATCTATCCAACCAAGGTTTGCCATTATAATATAGTTAGCAATGGTAGATGCGGTGGATGTAAACATAAGGGACATAGAGGAGATCTGGAAGATGAACTCACGGCCCTTGAACTGACGCTTGGAAAGGGGATACGCTGCCAAAGATGCGGAAACAACGTTGAAAGTGGTACCCACTAAGGTAATAAAGATGGTGTTAAAGAGGTATTTGGAGAAGGGCACCAAGGAGTTGGACATTATGGTGAACAGGTCCAAATAGTTCTTAAAGGTGGGGTTTTTAACGATAAGGTTCGGGGGGAAAAGGAATATTTCGTTCATGGGCTTAAGGGAGTTACTGATGGAGTACACCAGAGGGAAGCCCATAAAACAACCGCCTATAAGAAGACAAGTAAAGAGGAAAAGGTCACCGGCCAAACCTCTGTTTACCCTTTTATACTTAAAAAGACGTTTCTTTTTACGGTATATGGGATTGCCGTCAGCATCAACCTGAGGCTTTTTGGCGAAAAGGGATTTCTTCTGCGCCAAAACAGCTGTATTATCAGACATTCGTTTTTCCTCCTTTCCTACTTACCTATCTTACTTAGTATGAACTTAACGACTCGGTTTGAAACGTACGACAGAATGAAGAGTATCGTAGCGATAGCAGACGCGTAACCCATTTCAAAACGGGTTCCGCCGTAGTCGTCAAGATGGTGGGATATGGTATGTAATTCATAGTTCTGGGTAGGATTACCGAATACGCTTGAAATAATACCGCCGATACCGAAGGAGTTGGTGATGGTAAGGATAGCGCCGAACATAAGCTGACCTCTCATAGAGGGGAGAGTTATGAAGTAGAGTTCCTGCCATCTGTTCTTTATACCGTCAACAGCGCCAGCCTCGTAGAGGGACTTATCAACGGTCTGAAGACCAGCTATCATGGTAAGGAAGGAGGTACCGAGGGACTGCCAAAGTATTACTATAATACATATGGGCCACATAAGATCTGCGTCCTTGGTGAACTGGAGAGGTTCAGTTATAAGACCCCAGTCAAGGAACCAAGCGTTAAGGTAACCGTTTGCGTCACCTGTAAAGAAGAGTTTCCAGAAGGTGGTAAGACCGCCGGCAAGAGAAGGCGCATAGAAGAGAAGCGTCAGGAATGCACGGGGCTTTGCGGGAACCTCATTTATGAGCCATGCAAAAGCAAAGCAAAGCAGGTAGCTACAAGGACCAGTAATGATTGCAAGAATCATTGTGTTCTCAAAGGCGAGGGAGAAGATGTCGTCGTTGAGGAAAAGCTTGGAATAGTTGTCAAAGCCAACGAAGTCGGGCATTTCCAACATATTAAAGTTTGTAAAACTCAAGCCGAGGGATACGAAAACGGGAAGAACCGTAAACGCAAAGAAGGTGATGAGGTAGGGACCAAGGAAGACGATAAGGTCTAAGTTCTCATATTTCTTCTGTCTTGAAAGGCTTGAAACTTTTTGCTTTTTAGCCATCTATGATCACCCTCCTTAGTCTATATCAATCATATCGAGGGGAAGACCCAGCTCGGTACGCTTGTGAATAATTTCTTCGTTAATGTACATAACGTTGTTAAGTACTGCTTCACGGGGATCGTCGTAGTCAACAACAACACTGGTGAAGGCGAAGCCAACGTATCTTGTGGTGTAGTAGCCTGCGATTACCTCAGGATAAGGAATAAGACTTGCAAACTGTTCTTCAATAGCGTCAACCTCAGATGCTGTCCAGTTCATAGCGAGGACGGCATTGATGTTTGCGGAGTTGTAACGGCCTGCGGCACCGAGAACAGATTCAATTTCGCGACCGAAGTCGGTCTGGATCTCATCGCTGGTCCACCAGTCGATAAACTTCCAACCGTTATCCTTTTCCTTTGCTGTCTGGAGAAGAACGGTACAGGTAAAGGTTGCGATGTTGGACTTATCAATGCTGCCGTCCTCTCTGATAGTTCCGGGAACGGTGGTAAAGGACCAAAGGCCCTTGATTTCGGGAGCAAAGATGGACATCTTATTATAGAAGGCATAAAGGTCGGTATCGCCTATAGGCATACTTCCCTGTCTGAATCTGTTTTCAAAGTCAAATTCAATGGAAAGGCCGTAGTTAGTGTACAGCTCGGTATGTCTTATAAATGCGTCGATAGCAACGGGAGAGTCAATATCGGATGCCTGACCTCTGTACTTATAAAGAGAACCGCCTGCCTGATAAAGGAGGGTGTTATACTCGGGAGGAGCATACTCCATATATCTCTTCTGCATTACGGGGATAACCTCGTAAACCTCATCCCATGTGTTGGGAACCTTAAGTCCAAGGCTGTTCATTATATCGCTTCTGTAGAAGAGAACCTGGAATTTCATAGTTTCGGGCATACCGTAGGTGTGCTTGACTATGTTTCCGTTTTCATCGTAAACTTCAGCGGACATGGACTCGGTAGCGTTCTTTATAAATCTCTCAGAAACCATCTCGTCGAAACCTTCGTAACCGTCGAGAGGTTCAAGAGCGTTACGGGTGGAGTAGTTGATAACTTCTTCGGTGGATATACCCAAAACAACGTCAGGACCCTTACCTGCAAGAATAGAGGGAAGGAGCGCACCCGAAGGAACGAGAGACATTGAAAGGTTTATCTCTTTTTCGGGAATAAATGAACGGTCGATAAGCTGACGAAGAACCTGCGCTTGGTCACGGGCGGACATGGTCCACACGGTAGCGGTTTCGGTGTAAGCTTCGCCGTTAGAAGAAGAAATGCTGTTGAAATCGGTAAAGAAGGACGAGAAGAACATCTTTACGTTGAACCAAAGAGAATCAAACATTCCGGCTTCCGCAGCGGGAGCTTCATAATTTTCTTCGGCTATGATGAAGTAGTCGATTTCAAGGGGGAGAGAGCGGATATCGAGCAACCACGAACCAAGGTTTGTTATACAATTTTTAAATGCAGAATATTCGGAAGCTATACTGTCGGGATCCTCATAGAGAGTCAGAAGAGTGTTGTATATATTTCTGACCAAAGCGGTATACTGACCGTTCTCACCGAGGATGTTAAGGAGCTCGTCGTGAATCTTTCTCAGGATGTCTGCCTGAGCCTTAAGGTCGGAAATAACTTCAGGAATGATTTCGTCAAACTCGTAATCCCTGTACTTGTCGGGGGAAGGACCTGTAACCATCAGGATCTTCTGAGAGTCTACATTCAAATTGGTAATAACAGCTCCGACCGCATTGATAATGTCAGCCATGTCGCCGTAGACAGCTTCAAATCTTACGGTGTTTTCGCCTTCTTCAAAGTAGAAGAGGAGGGGCTGATTGTATTCATCGGTGGGCGTTACTATCTGCCAGTCATCGCTAAAGCCTATCTTTATTCTGGAGGCTTCTTCAAACTGAACCTTTCCGTTGACGGTTATCTCACGGCTTACGAAACTTCCGTTCAGAGTGTTCTGACGGGCCCTGAAGATGATTTTGTAAAGGCCTGCTGCAGGAACGTCAACCTTGTATTCGATCCACTGACCGGAAACGCTCCAGCGGGGAGCGCCGGAAGAGTTACCGCCCATGGTATTAAGCTTAATAGTATCAACACTGGCGGGCTCGGTAGCAGCAGATGCTCTGTCGTAAGAAGCGAAAAGGGTGGGGTCGTTCTTTCCGTAGGGATATTCTGCCTGATACTTTCCGATAAGCTGGTCGCCACCGGTCTGATATATCAGATTATCGAGCATAAACTCACCGAAGGAAATAGGCTCCTTGTCGCCGTAAAGATAAATAGCGGAGAAGGCAACGGGTTCTCTGAGAGACTCGATCGTAATTACGTTAGTACCCTTTTCAAGATAAAACTTTAAGGGGTAGTCGTAAGAAGCGGAAGCGTCCTCAAATGCCGCGCCGTAGATCCAATAGGGATTTTCTACCTGTTCGCGACGGGTCTCGTTGCCGTAAGCGTCTCTGGTAAAAAAGCTATCAAAATCCCTGAGGTCTTCTACGTTGTCCTTGTAGATACGGTCAAGGGTAGCGGCACGGGCTTCCACGTACTGGAGCCATCCGTTTATGTAAATATTTCTTTCAATGGCAGAACCCTTACCCTTAATGGGGTAATAGTCAACGCCCAATGAATAAAGACCGGTTGCGGGAACGTTTACAGTAAATTCCACGTAACCGTCTTCCTGAGTGATCAGTACGTTGTCCTTGCCGTCAACCGTTCCGTAGCTGTAGTTCTCGCCTGCGGAGGGATTGGTAAGGTCAAAATAGACTGTTTCATCAGGGATTGCTGCTCTGGCATAATCTTCCAGGAACGCGCCGAAGGTTCCGTCCACGTAAGTGGGGATAAAGGGAACGTCGGAAGCACTGGATTCATTGCCGCTTGAGTTTGCAAAAGTAATAACGGTCGTGAGCTGAAGCATTGCTATCAAAATGCATACAACCGTCAAAACTTTGTTCTTGCGCACTGCAATACACCTTCCTTTTCTGTCGTTTTACCGATTCGTTTTGCTCTGTAGAATCGGTATTTTTGGTTCGGTACGCTTTGTTGCACGTTAAGGAAATAAAACACGTAAAACCTAATTTCGGAGAATAAAAAACCCGTCAAAACGGCATACTTCCGCTTTGAACCGAGCACTTTTATACTCACCAGAGGTCAAGCAATGTCTTTCCTTGGCGATTTTTCGATAACCGCACAGGGCAAAAACATAGCCTTTCCCCTTTGCAGTTATATATATTATAATACTTTTGGGCCAAAAAGTCAACCGGCCGCGGTTTGAGAGATTTTACAAGAATGTGTATTTATGTTGCCACTTGTGCAACATTACCAAAAACGTCACATCAAACACATCAAGATTGTGTAGTTTTTCACATAGAAATGTACCATTTGTAATGCGTGCATAACAAAACGGACACAACATATTGTGTCCGTTTTCAAAATTATGGGGTTTCGTACTACATATTGATTGGGCCTAATAAATTGAACTTTTTTGTTTTGTGCAAAATGACCAAAAATTATCTTTCAAAAATACTTTACAATCATTTCGCAAAACCACCGCAAATTGTGGAAAAACGCTCTTGTTTTTCTATCACAAATAGGAGTTTTTTTGGCAATATATACATATTTTTTGACATTTTTGAAACTAAAACAAAAATCCCCTACTCCCACACGCCGAGTTTTACAAGTTTTGCATGTACGACCACACGAACGTCCTTATCGTAAGACTTACAGGTGGACAGAGTGAGAATCCTGTCATCGGAGGTAAACTTGAATTTTTCAAAAGCGCTTATTTCGTTCTTATCCTGCAGAGAGTTACAAAAATTAACGAAATATGCAGGGTTCGAAAAGGCTGTTCGGATATAGTTATACTTAGACGCGGTCTCCGCCGCAACGCTTGCTTCGTACCAGGAAAAGATCTGCCACACGGTATCCTCGTTAGCCGTCTTGATGTATATATAGTGATTGGTTTTATCCTTGTACCAGCTTTTTTTAACGTTAAGATACTTAAGCCCGCCGAACATATTGTCGCTTCGGGCATGACCGTAAAGTATGGTGTTATGATTCGAGGAAATAAACTCGGTATCATTTCTGTAGTCCACAAAAACCCAACCGTTTATATTTTCCTCACCGTCAAAATTATGGTCAAGATAATACTCGTTATCTCCGCTGTAAACTATTGGAAGGTCTATAGGCAAACCCGCAACTTTCCCTGTAGAATCGGGAAAATTAAACCAGCCAACAGTATCGGGATTACGCTGCTTAACCGTATCGAGAGGAGCCTGCAAAAACTCAATCTTATCCCCTACCTCATCAAGAACTACTCTAAAGGTACGAGTGGGTATTTCGCTCTCGTCAGAGGGTGTCTGCCCCTCTGAAGAACCCGCCTCATCATCCTTTTTATCGTCAGAAACAGAGGGGTCAAGAATGACGTCTTCATTGTATTCGAGACGCGCATCCTGAAATTCACTTACGGTCTTATCTGTGGTTAAATTTTCCAGCTGTTCCTTTACGATGTTATACATCGCAAAAAGAAACACCGCAGCGCAGATAATAAGGATAAAAACAGGGATGACCCCATACCTGCGTTTCTTTTTCACAGCCTCGGGAGCCGACGTTACTGTCTCAACTATCTGCTCCTCGGGCATACTATCCCTTGTGTCCGGCATAAAGGTCATCCTTTCTTAAAATTTTTCAGTTGTAAAAGACAAAATTACTTGATAGGCTCAACCGCTTTAAGAGCTGCCTGAACCACATACTTGTTTATGTCCTTATGGTCAGCACAAGTATAGAGAGTAACAATTACGTCATCGGGATCAACAGTAACACCAAAATCTCTGTCCTTGAGATATGCGTAGTTAACACCATCCTCGGAATAATTGGTCATAACGCGGCTCTTCCAGGAATTACAGAATTCAAGAAAAGCAGTAGTGTCCTTAAAGTTGTTGGGCTTACTGTTTTCTTCAAGAAATGATGCCATATCTTTGGCAGCCCAGGCTGCAATCGCATCAGCAGAAAGCCTACAGTCAGGTTTGTAATCAAGCTTTCCGACACTTCTAAAATCAAGAACAGAATTTTTCTGTCCATTAATATACACACTGGTGTCCATATAGTATGTTGCGAAAATCTCAAAAACATACCTATGTGTTAAAGTATTTACATACACATACCTGTTATCCTTGTTATTAAACCACTCATTTGTACGTGTAACGTTTTCAAGCTGGTCGAAAACATCGTCCTCTTTAGCATGACCGTAAAAAATATTGTTATGGTTAAGAAGCTGACCTTTTTGGCTCACAAACTCATCTCTGTGATCAAGGAAGCAGGAGCCGCTGACCTTGGACTTCCCGTCGAGCCCCTTAGACAGATAGTATTCATTCTCGGTATCAGAAAGTCTCTGAGCTACGGGGAAATTGATATTTGTACCAGGCACGTATATCCAAGCTACGACGTCTTTGTTATAATCATGATATTTCTGAAGAATATCGGGGTCTGCAAGAGTAAGGAAGCCGTCACTGTCAAGAGAAGCTGCGGGATACTTGGGCTTCTGGCCAAAGGAAAGACCGTTCGAACCGGTTGTGGAATTACCACCGCCATTGCCACTATTACCGTTGCCGGAGGTTGAAGACTGCTTCTTAACGTTAATGGTAACGCTGGCATTTGCGCCGCCAACTGCAGTTGCGGTAATTGTAACCTCACCCTTTTTAAGAGCAGTTACAGTTCCCCACTCGTCAACGGTGGCAACAGTTTCATCTGAAGAGCTCCAGGTAATGGAAGTATCGGTAGTCTGGGGAGGGAATACGGTAGCCTTAAGAGGTATCTTGTCACCAACGTAAAGAGTATCGTCAGCGCCTTCTATTTTTACCTGCGTTGCCAAAATGGGTTCAGATACGGGAATATCGACGGTAATGGTGCTGGTTGCGGTAAACTTTCCTTCTTCTGTAGTAGCGGTAATGATTGCAACGCCGTTTCCTACGGCAGTAACGCAACCGCTAGCATCAACGGTGGCAACAGCAGGATTACTGGAAGTCCAGGTAACGTTTTTGTTTGTGGCAGTAACGGGAAGAACGATTGCGGTCAGTTGTATATGTCCACCCTCCACGAGAATTGCTTCTGCCTTGGGGTTAACGCCTACGCCGGTAACAACGGTGGGATCTACTGCGGGAGGGGTGTTATCGTCCACGGGATCCTTATCGCAGGCAACAAAGAGAGAAAGAGCCATAAGAATGAGAAGTATCAGGCTTATTCCCTTATTGAATTTGGTGTGTGTTTGCATGTATAAACCTCCTTGTCGCCGTTCAGGGCGACGTATAAATGAATTCAGAGATTTGCTCGGCAAATCTTTGAATTTAAGCGTGAAGAGCGCACAACGTCTTTAAGACAGAAATTGTCTTTCACGCCGGCCTTCATAACTTTGAACTAAAGGATATGTATTTTAGACGATTAGTTTATCGTTTTGTTCCAAACCCCGAGAAAGTTCCGACGGTGTCGGAACTTCTCAGGATAAAATCACATATTAAAGACTCTTCATAAGCTCTTCGGCCTTGGCAGCGATGCTCTCACCGTCCATGCCGTACTTAGCCATAAGTTCGAGAGGAGTGCCGGACTTACCGAAGGTGTCGCAGGCGCCCATTCTTACAACCTTGCAGGATGCACCGATATTGCAGAGACTTTCGCAAACTGCACTACCGAAGCCCGCAATGGTATTGTGATCCTCTATGGTAATTATAGCCTTGGTATCCTTTACAGCCTCGGCAACAGCCTCGTCAGCAAAGGGCTTGATAGAAGGAACGTCCAGAATCTTAAGGCTTATACCCTTCTCGGCAAGGATTTCCTTTGCCTTGAGAGCTGCCTCATAGAAGGGACCGGTATACATAAGAGTAATATCGGTACCGTCGGCTATCTTGTTGTAACAGCCGGGGGTGAATACGTAGTTTTCATCGTATATTACGGGAACAGCAAGTCTGCCAAGTCTGATATATACGGGGCCCTGATATTCGCACGCGAATCTCAAAGCTGCCTTGGTCTGCCAAGAATCAGAGGGGGAGATAACAACCATTCCGGGGATAGCTCTCATAAGAGCCATATCTTCAAGACACTGATGGGTAGCGCCGTCCTCACCAACGGTAATACCTGCGTGAGTAGCAACAACCTTAACGTTTGCCTTGGGATATGCAATAGCGTTTCTCACCTGCTCGTAAGCTCTGCCTGCAGCAAACATAGCAAAGGAGGAGGCAAACACTATATTTCCGCAGGATGCAAGACCTGCAGCGGTGGACATCATATTACCTTCTGCAATACCGCAGTTGGCAAACTTTTCGGGGAATGCCTTTGCGAAATCAGCAGTCTTTGTGGACTTGGTAAGGTCAGCGTCAAGAACGAATATATTCTCGTACTTTTTACCGAGTTCAACCAATTCGGCGCCGTAAGCGTCTCTCAATGCGATCTTTTCCATTATGCGTTCAACTCCTTAATAGCTTCTTCAAACTGTTCTGCGTTGGGTGCGGTACCGTGCCAGGAAGCAACGTTTTCCATAAAGGAAACGCCCTTACCCTTTACAGTGTGGGCAAGAATTGCAGTGGGCATACCCTTGGTAGCCTTTGCCTGAGCAAGAGCAGAACGGATCTGGTCGTAATCGTGACCGTCAATCTCGATAAGGTTCATACCGAAAGCCTTGAGCTTCTGGTCAAAAGGAAGGGGTGACATAACCTTGGTAATATCGCCGTCTATCTGAAGACCGTTAAAATCAAGGAAGAAGCAAAGGTTGTCCAGCTTGTAATGAGCGGCAAACATCATTGCCTCCCAAACCTGACCTTCTTCGCACTCGCCGTCGCCGAGCACGGCATACACACGGTAATCAAGACCCTTGCGCTTAGCGTTAAGAGCCATACCGCAAGCGGCAGAAATACCCTGACCGAGAGAACCGGTGGACATATCTACGCCGGGGATATACTT
Organism: Eubacteriales bacterium; assembly: GCA_045530715.1. GTDB lineage: Bacteria > Bacillota > Clostridia > Oscillospirales > UBA644 > JAZQLP01. The sequence continues at coordinate 774 of JAZSCR010000217.1, read as the reverse complement.
CATATCGGGATGGCCTTCGAGAATGCTGTCTATCTTTCTGAAGGTCTTAACGTCCTCTGTGGGGAAGTAGCCCTTAAGAGCGAGGGCAGAATAGAGGGTACAGGAAGCGTGGCCCTTGGACATAACGAATCTGTCTCTGTTGGGATCTTTGGGGTTCTTGGGATCTATACGCATTTCTTCATTAAAAAGAACGGCAACGATATCGGTACAGGAAAGGGATCCTCCGGGATGACCGCTCTTGGCATTGTAAATACCTTCAAGTATGAGTTTTCGCATATTTTTAGCGAATTCTTTGGTTTCCATCTTAATTAATTCACCTCAAACAAAATAATTCATTTTATTATAGCACATAACTGCCCTAAAAAGCAATACCAAAACCCAATATTATTTTGTTTTTTAACAATTAGTTTAAATCTGCCCCACCTTTTACTCATTTTTCATATTGACAAGCAGTCTTTGCTGTGGTATATTAATGTTGAAAAATGTCGAAAAGAGGTAACCGTATGCTGGAATTTATTCAAGCCATCGATGAATCCGTTCTTGCTTTTTTAAGAGAGAACGTCTGCAACAAGATACTTGACTACATAATGATCTTTTTTACCTATCTCGGTGAAGAGGGCATTATCTGGATCCTTTTCGGAGTCATAATGATGATCCTTCCCAAGTACAGAAAGCATGGTGTAAAGATGGCTCTTGCCCTTGTGGTAATGCTGTTTATCAATAACATCATTCTCAAACCCCTTATTGCAAGACCCCGCCCCTTTGTAAACGATC
>JAZSCR010000079.1:0-1725 GCA_045530715.1 Eubacteriales bacterium | reverse complement strand
ATGGTAAGAGAACCCTTATTCTCTATCATGCTATAGGAAGCAGTGCAAGCCTTTGTCTGGCTGATAGTGTAACCACTAAGATTGAGGGTTACGGTTTTATCAGCAGGAATCACAAGCGTTTCAGTAAGCTCAACGCCTGTAAGAAGGGTTACTGCCCCACTTACACCGATAGCATCGATAGCTTTCTGAAGGGTTTCATACTGAACACTACCAACCTGAGCAACGTACTCTACGTTTTCAGGTTCAGTGTTTTCAGATGCCTGCTCATCGGGAACATCAGAGTCGGTATTATCAGACTCGGTGTTTTCAATAATCAGCACATCGTCGTTTTCGCTTGTTGCAAATGCGGGTACTGAGAAACATGATACGAGCATCAGCATCGCAAGGAACAAGCTCAAGATTTTGTTGGCTTTTCTCAAAGTCAAACTCCTCTCTTTCTTGGTAGATTTTCCCTCCGTATTCCGAGTAATAAGATGTGAAAACGGAGAGATAGAGTAAATTGATTTTTTTTGTGGGGGTAGATAAGGATCAACTGCTCTGGTTTGCACTCACTCTAAATCGAGTAGTCATAAAAGGGTACACTACCCCACTTTTAATCATAATGATTATATAATATCCTGACTCTAAATTTGTTACAAAAATGTGACTTTTTATTAAATCTTTCATTTTTACGGCAAAAAAACATAAAAAAATAAGCAAACCCGAAGGCTTGCTCATTATAATGTGTTGTAAAAAGGGTCAGTTTTTGCTCTTTCCCAAAGCTCTCATTGCATTGAGAATGGCTATAATAGAAACTCCAACGTCGGCAAATACAGCAAGCCACATATTGGCAAAACCCACGGCTCCGAGAAGGAGAACTATGCCCTTTACGGCAAGGGCAAAAACTATATTTTGACGGGTAATTCGCATAGTCTTACGGGCAACCCGCATAGCTTCGGCTATCTTCAGAGGATTATCATCCATAAGCACAATATCGGCGGCCTCTATTGCGGCATCGGAGCCGAGAGCGCCCATAGCGATGCCGATATCGGAACGGGAAAGAACGGGGGCATCGTTTATACCGTCACCTACGTAAACGAGGGTGCCTTTGCGGTTGGGCGAGGAAAGAAGTCTTTCCACCTCGGTGACTTTATGGGCGGGAAGTAATTCGGCGCAGACCTCGTCTATACCTATCTCTTTGCCAACCACCTCCCCTACTTCCCTACGGTCGCCCGTGAGCATTACGGTATGAGAAACGCCAAGGGATTTGAGTTCCCTTATGGCAGAGGCAGATTCGGGTTTTAAAGTGTCGGTTATGCGGATATATCCTAAATAATCACGGTCAACGGCAACGTAAAGAACCGTACCGTATACACCTATTTCATCCACCGTAAGACCAATGGAATCCATAAGCTTTATATTGCCTACGCATATCTCTTTACCGTCAAAAGCAGCCTTGATACCCTTACCGCTTATCTCCTCAATAGCGACGTCGGAACTATCCAGGTTGCCGCCGTAAGCCTTTACTACGGAGAGGGCTATGGGATGAGAGGAACGGCTCTCAGCAACTGCGGCGTAGCGAAGCAATGTCTCGGGAGAAACCTTTTCAGATACAACCTCCGCAACGGAAAATTCGCCCTTGGTCAAGGTGCCTGTTTTATCAAATACCATAGTATCGGCCTTTGAAAGGGCCTCAATATAAGATGAACCTTTTATGAGTATACCACGCCTTGAAGCGCCTCCTAT
>JAZSCR010000121.1:0-9427 GCA_045530715.1 Eubacteriales bacterium | reverse complement strand
CAGATCGTTGGCGTTTGAGGGGTCAACCGTCTTTATCTGATCCACCTGATAAATAAGGGTTCTGTCAAGTATGGTCAGGGTAAAGGTATCACCCTTTTCCAGATGGTCAAGATGGGTAAAGAGGGTCGCTGAGGGAAGCCCTCTGTGGGCAGATAATACAGAGTGGGTACCTTTGCCGCCTACGGGGAGACTTGTGCCGGGGATATGACCTACGGCAACGCTCAAAACACCGTCGCTTACGGTATGATATACGGGGAGCTCAAGGGCTATCTTTTCTATGGATATATATCCCATTATTCCCGTGCCCGTTACGTTAAGGGTGTCCATGTATCCTGCAACCCTTTCGTGGTTTAAAAGGGGCATTTCTACGTCCCTGAGGGCTGCGTTATACTCGTCTGCCGCTTTAAATATGTCGTCGTAATTCTCTTTCGGTGTGGACTGGAGCATGTTTTCGTAGTCTACTATAGCCTGGGATTGGGTTCGTGAGTTCCAATAGCTGCTCAGCGCAGGGTATAACATTACGGAGAGACCTACGAAAAAGATAATAAGAAGTATTATAGTTGACAGCTTTTGCTTCTTTTTCATCTGCTTCTCCCTAAGGTTATTTTCGGGTCGGGTATGGGAATATTCCCATACCCGACAGTTATTGGATTTCGGATAGATTATTCAGCTATCTGAGCCATTCTCTTCTTGGCAAAGAGTATAACGCCTGCGCCAAGAACGAGGAGACCGCCAACGGTCATAAAGATGGTGGTGCCGAGGCCGCCGGTTTCGGGAAGCATGGATCCCGTCTTGTTAACTACCTGAACACCGGAGTTTACGGAGTAAGTACCGTCAGCAGAGAAGGATGCGTAGAGGTTGTTGTCGGAAATAATAAATCTGGTTCTGGAGGTAAGCTTGTTGTATCCGTCGGGAGCGTCTACCTCTTCGAGGTAATAGGTACCGTTGTCAAAGCCGACAATTCTTGCCTTACCGTCGTTAACGTCGATTACAACGCCTGTTTCGTCAGCTCTTGCTCTTCTGTAGGTAACGCCGTCATCCATAAGAACTACGGGAACCTCGGTGCCGCCTGTTTCTGCATTGTAGATCTTGAAGGTAGCGCCGTCAAGAAGGATGTTCTGGGAGTCGGTCTTGATAATATCAACACCGAAGGTGTAGGTAACGGTGGTGTCTTCGTTAGACTTATGGGCATCTTCCTGACCTGCTGCGGGAGTACCGAAGGTGAGGTAAGCGGTGTTTACGTTGCCTGCGCCTGCGATAACAGCATTTCTGTTAAGCATAGCGGTGTAGTAAACAACTAACTTATCGTTAGTTTCCAATTCTTCGCAAACTTCATTGGAGAATACTACGTCGAAGGTGTGACCGTCGGTAACGGTGGAGCCGGTAAGAACTGTATACTTGGTGGCTTCTACTTCGTGGGTTTCAACGTCGGGAATAACGTGTTCAACCTTGGTAACGCCCTTGAAGGTAAGACCTGCGGGAAGAAGCTCGTGGAGAACGTAGTTCTGAGCACCGGGATGAACGCTGATGGTAACCTTGAAGAAGATGTCCTGACCGATATCGGCGGTGTTTGCGCTGCCCCAGTTAGAGGTGGAATCTTCCATAACCTGCTTGTCAACGGTGGGAATGCCGTTCTTAGCGTCTATGTAAGCGTTGGGATTGGTGGTGGTAAGACCGCAGAGAGCACCCATGGAGGAGTCTACGAGATAGTAGCCAAGGTCAAGATTGCTGAATACGCCTTTGCCTTCGCTTACAACGAATTCTCCGGCATTTTCGGAGGATTTTACGGGAGCGATGCCATTTGCTTCAGCATAATCAAGAGCAAGCTTTGCAAAGGTTTCCTTTGCGGTTGCGGAGTCGCCGCCTATCCAGGTAACGTAATGGGGCTCGGAAGCTTCGATAGACATGTAGTTAAGAGCACCGGTGCCTTCGGTAAAGAAGCTTGCCCAAGCGGGGTTTACAAGGTAGGAGTAAGCGCCGGAGGCAGCGTTGTAGCTTTCCAGATCGAGCATCTTGTATACCTTGTAGGTAACGCCGTCAGTTACGCTGTTGATGGTGATAGAACCTTCGCCTGCAGCTAAAGTGGGAACTGCGATTGCGGCCATCATAACGATTGCCATGAGGATTGCAAAAATCTTTTTCATTTTGGTTTTCCTTTCTGTTGTATGCTAATTTTTTTATACTGTTTCAGTGGGGCTCGTATTATCCACGCAAGAAAACTTCCGTGGTAGGAGGGCTATTGCCGTTGGTGCCTCCTTTCTTCCTTGCGTTTTAATACAAGTCCGTATATCAGCGAGCCGAACATCATTGTCAGACCGCATAATATCCAAGGAAGGCGTCCGTGTCCGCCTACAGAGGGGAGCTCTATGCCGTTGCCCCAACGGTATCTGTTGGTGATCGTGGTTTCGTAGGTAACGTTATCTCCGCTTCCTACCGTTATCATCTCACCGTAATAGTGATCCCAGTTTTCATTGTCCCATACCTCCTCAACGGTGTAGGTTATTACCTGACCGTCTTCGGTGGCGTAGGGGAGGCCCATAAAGGTGGCCGTCCATCCGTTTTTAAGGGAGAGGGTTACGGTTCTGCCCGTGTCCTTACCGTCGGCGTAAAGCCTTACGGGAACCTGAGAGGTTTCGTAGCCCACGTTCACCGCCATGCCCGTATCCCATAGCTTTGTGACCTTTACGGAGGTCTCCTGTTCTATGGGGGTATTGGTTACGGTGAAGGCGTGCCCTTCAACCTCTACCGTTTGACTGGTATCAATGAGGATCATGGGGTTGAATATACCCCCTGAGCTTTCCGTATTGGTGGAATGGAGATATCCGTTTGTGTTGAGGTTCAGGGTTACGTAGTAATTTGTCGTTCTGTTACCCTGTCTGTAGGGGTAAGCCAGCCTTATACCCTGACCTGAAACCTCTCTCATTATCAGACTCTGATAATTTGAAGAGGAGGTGGTAAGTCGGAAATATCGGTTATTGTTGTTATTGCCGTAGTTGAAGGTCAGTATTTGTCCTGCACCGTTACTCAGCTTAACGTAGGTGGTGCTTCCCGACTTTGTGACCGTTGCCGTCCATGTGGAGAGTGAATTGGGGTCGTCATATGCTGCCACGGCTTCCTCTTCCGTTATCCATGTCAGTCTTTGTGCCGTTGCAGATGTGGAAGAGAGATAACCGTTTGCGGTCTTAAGTATATACTTTTCGCCGTTTTCGAAGGTGTACGACTCTTCCAGAGTTGTGCCTCCGATAACTATCTTGTCAACCTTCTCCACCTCAGAGGCGTATCCTGTAAAGTAGGATTCCTCTATGCCGTAGTTTATGGGTGTGACTCCGTCGGCGGCATATTCGGGAAGGTTCGTCCAGATGTACGACCATTTGTTTTCCTCGCCGAGAACGGCTTCTCTGATACGTCTTGTCGTGCCGTCGTCCTCTTTGACTGTCAGGTACACCTTAACGTAGTCTGACGAGTGGTTTATACTGTCGTTCCAAACCTTATTTGCCTGAACGGTGGTTATGTCGGTAACCCAATCCTGAGCATTGGTTATGGTTATGTAGGCTGCGTGATTTTCCGTGTCTACAAGGTACCCGTAAGCCGTAAATCCGGGGGAGATACTGTCATGTCCCGCCTCGGGAATTATCTCTATGTTGAAGGTAGCTTGTCCTTTTATATCAAAGGTCAGGCAAATAATTCCGTTTGGCGTATTGTATCCCGGATTATCAGGGCCCTTTGTTTCCTTGAGATAGTAGGTAACGCTGGGACTCAGACCCCACATGTAAGCGTATCCATCGTTTACTCTGAATACGTTTGTAGAGGGGAGGTTAGCCTGATATTCGGCTTCGCTGTTCCAAAGCTCTGCGGGAACGGTGCATTCCTCGTCTCTGTAAACGGTGAATTCTGCTCCGTCCAGGGCTTCCTGAGTAAGAACGTCCTCTTTTCCAAGGGTAAGACTGAATCTGGGTGCCAGATTGAAGTACATGGCGCAGTTTGATTGGGAGGATCCTCGTTCAAGGTAGTATACGGTCATAACGTGGTCGCCCGGCTCAAGATGATACAGGGTGCCTGTCTGTTGTCCGTTTACGGTGGTGATACCGCTGGAGAAGTTTATCACACCGGGTACCGCACCGTGGATACCGCCTATGTCAAGGACCAGCTCTCCGTCAACCATTACCCAAACGTCGTCGTCACCCATGAAGTTATATACCATGTAGTTACCCAAGAGGTCCTTGTTTCCGTAGTCGCCCGTTTCATCTACGGTGCCGGGAGCGTTGGAAAGGTGGAACTTGACCTCCATAACGGTGCCGAAGAACATGTTAGTGTTCACCGTTCCGTTTTCGGTGTAGCTCATGTCGTATTCGTAATGGGTAACTCCGTCGTATTCCCCAAGGTCACCGCTGTATGTGTAGGTGTCTACGCTGTTGCCGTTGGTATTTGCGTAGGGGGAGTTAAGGGGGAGGAAGTCGGAGTATTTATCCGTGCCCGAAGCAGATGCGGAAGCAGAACTTCGTTCAAGGTAGTCGTAAACGTAAAATCTCTGCTCACTCTGATTGTAGGACGCAGCGTGGAGAGATGAATCGTAGTAGTAATATCCGTAATATTCGCTGTCGGGGTCTTCCATAATCTGGAAGAGGTAGTCGCCCGTTCCCAGATATATCTTGCCGGGTATACCCTCACCCGTCAGAGGATCGTAGCAATTATCGGTTCTGAAGAGAGCGTCTATAAGCTCCTCAGTGAGTATTCCCGGTTTTACGGGAACGTTTGCGTTGTAGGAGTTATTGCTGTCTCTGCCGGAGGCGTTGGCAACCGTGCTGCCGTTTTCCTGATCTGCAAATGCAAATTTCAGTGTCTCTCTGTCCTGGAAGGGAACGGTTCCCGATGAAACGTAAGACCAGGATTCTGAGTGACCGTTTGCATCCACCGTTACCGTAGCTCTCTGGGAAAGGATGTTGAACAATCCGTTATAGTCAAATACGTGGGTCGTAATGATATGATTTAAGCTTACGGTGTTGGAGGCCTGAGCATTAAATACACCCAGATCATAGGATGCGGCGATCCAGTCCGCGTAAAGCACCGTGTTCCCCGTAACGGTTATTTCAGCGCCGGGGGGATAGTATACGTTGTTTGTAACGTCGTACCACCCGCGGAGCCTGTGGGCGTACTTGGTGGGGGACTGCCATTCGGTGGGAAGGGTTACAGTATCTCCCACGCTGACCGTAAAGCTCTGGTCGGGGGAGCCGCTGTATTGCTTCATGCCGCCGTTCGTACCGTCAAGCCATACGACGCATTTGGAAATAACTCCGAATTGGAAGTATGCCGCGCCGTTCGAGTTTCTCACACCCAGATATTTGCCTTGATCCGTGTCTATGGTAGCGTAGGTTGTGTCGCTGTATATCCTTACGTTTGTTCCCGACACGGCCAGGGTGCTGGCTGTTCTGCTTGAGGTGACCACCGCGCCGTTGTTTGCGGTGCTGGGATAGATATATTGCTTTGTGCTTAAGTTTTGAACGTAGTAGCTTGTGCCCGTTCCCGACCTTGTAAAGGTCCAGAGGAAGAGGTCAGGATTTGCGGTTTCCGCCCAAATGGTTCCGTCGTCCTCTATAAATATCTGTACGGCGTTTCCGTAGCCGTCAAGGGCGTAATACGCGCCGCCGCTTTCCGTATAAAGGACGAAGTAGTTTGAGCTTGTGAACATCGACGCGTCATAAGTCGTTGTCTTTGCCAGAATATTTCCCGTGGGGGAAACGGCAAATACCTCAGGGGGAGTTGCCTGCTGCATCTCCTGCTCGGGAGAGGTTGCGTCCTCGGAAGGCGTTGTCTCTTGGGGAGGCTGGGCTTCCGTTTCCTGAGAGGGGGTAATTATAACGCTGTAGGAAGGATCCGTAAGGCCGTAACCCATGATTCGGGTGTCCGTGGGTTCGTATAACCAACGTGTGACCTGCCCCTCAACGTCGCCCTCTATTACTATAAAGGTGCCGTTTTCAAGTATCTGCTCCACTATTGCGGTGATCTCGGCGTTGCCGTTGCCGTTCTTGTCAAAGAAGACCACGTCACCTATTACGGGACTGTATTCTCCGGAAGGCTTGTAAAGGCCAAGCTCCGTCCACTGGGTCTTCATTACGTCTGCACCCGAGTTTATCGGAACGCTTGTAAGACCTCCGTATCTGAGACAGAAGGCGGTGAACATGTTTGCCCAATCGCCGTAGGGGTTGCCGTACCATTCACCGTATCTGGTGTAACCGTGTCTTATGCCGTCAATGTCTACGGTGAAGTTAAGGGAGCTTTCGGTGTATCCTATCTGTGACTGTGCCACGGCAACGATGTGCTGGGGCACCGACAGGTCGGGATGGAGGGTGGGAAGGGTGGCTTCCCATATTTCGGGAGTTTCCAGATCTGCCGTAATGTCCGAATAACAATCCGCGGTATGGACGTGCTCCTGGTATCCGCAAAGGTAGTTTAGACTGTAACACTCCTCGGAGTGCTGGTGGACGGTTTGATTATCCGTTAAATCGAGCATACTGTCTGTGATCTCATCACAAATAAGAACCTGCTCGGTACATTCCTGGGTATGAACGTGCTCCGTGTAGCCGCAGAATGCCTCTCCTGCCAGGGTTATACCCGTCAGTTTGAGCCACCAGAAGACTATGATAACCACGAAAACAGAGAGCATGGGCAACGCCATCGCTATGCGACGTTTCCAGATCTGCGCGTAGTTAACAGACTCTACGTACTGGTTTATGTATTCAGTTGTCACGTGCTCCCTCCTTTCGTGGGAAAGTAGTTGCCCGATATCAGTTCAGCATCTCAAGGTCGGACAGAGGCCATACCTTGATGATGAGCTTACCAAGTATCTGGTCGTAGGGAATACAGCCGATAATGGAGTTTCGGCTATCTATGGAGGTTGCCCTTTGGTCACCCATAAGGAAATAGGTGTTTTCGGGAACCACGTAGGGGAATTCTATATCGCATTCGCCCAGGCTGAACTCGGTTATGTAGGGCTCGCTTACCGATACGCTGTTAACGTATACGATACCCGACTTGTCTATATAGACCGTTTCGCCGGGCAGGGCAATGACTCGCTTGATAAGAATCTTGTTTGAGTATGAAAACCCGCAAAGATCTCCGTGCTTAAGGTCGGTGGTCTTTATCAGAACCACGATGTCCCCGTTTTTAAGGGTGGGTTCCATGCTTGCTCCTGATATCTGCAAAACGGGAAGCACCAGCGTGGTGATAAGCACCGCTATAGCCGCAACCAACACCAGGGTGTAGAGGGTGTTTTTGATTATGCGGCGAAATCGTATTTTATTTCTTTCTCTTTTCAGCTCTGCCTGTATCAGGTCGGCAGAAGGCATTGTCAGCTTTTCGTCGGACATGTTATTTACCCTTCGTTATCTGAGGTCGTTTATTATGCTTTCTATGTTTGAAATAATGCTTTCGGCCATTCTGGAGTTGTTCTCTCTTTGTTCATTGCTGAGCATCTCCGTGGAGGAGAGGGGAGAGGGTGCTTTCGTAGACGGAGCGTATTCAGGTTTTGCCTCGGTCTTTTCCTCGGCTTTGTTTACCGAGGGGTTTTTTTCAAAAAAAGAAACGCCGTTAAGGGCCGCTTGGGCCGCTTCTACGACGTCGTTTAATTTAAGGGCAGCCTCAGCCAGAGAGCCCGCTCTGTCTTCCATGCGTGCTCTGTTCTCCAGCTCTGCTTTTACTCTATCAAGCTCCTCTTGCAGCTCGGTTACCTTCCGTGTCTGCTTAAGTAAAAGTTCAAGAAGCTGCCTTCTATTCAGTTTTTTTAGCTCTTTCTCTGTCATGTCAGTTTTGTCTGGGTGTTGTTTTTTCTTTATTTGGGGAGCGGCTTCCCCTTGCTTCCCCGTGCGCGTGTGTGTGCGTGTATATTATATATACTATACCTACTTATTTAAATTTTCTCGGAAAAATTGTAAACTTTCTGTAAAATCTATTAATATTTATGTGTTGTTTGTGTTTTCTGTCAGGTTTAAGCATAAAAATGCCGCCGCAGAAGCTTTCTTCGGCGGCGGGCAGTATTATTATCGGTTTATTTTTTATCTTTCATTATTTTCTTTGCTACCGTCAGCATGGTAAGACAGAGAATGAGAGAGCAGAGCCACATAAGTGTGACTCCCGTCCAGGAGCCGGAGGCGTGGTAGATAACGCCGGTGCTCAGACTGGCTATGGCAGCGCCCGCATATACGGCGAAGTCAATAACTCCCGTCATTGTGGATACCAGATTATACTTTACGTAATTCAGGGGCATAAAGGAAATGAAGAGAGGGTTGAGGGCCGACATAAGGGCGAAGGTAAGCACGGAGAAGCCGACCAGCAGTAGCCAATAGGCCTTGCCCGTGGCAATAAATCCGAGAAGGGGAGGGAATACGCAAACTATAACGGATACGAGGGTTATTATCTTTGCGCTCTTATAGGAGTCGGACTTGCATTTTGCCAATATCTTCCTTGTGAGCATCAGACCGCAGAAGTTAAGGCAGGGGGTAAGCACCAGAATAAGGATGGTGGCGCCCTTTGAAAACATATTGGTTCCTTCCAGCATTGTGGGGAGCCAGCTGTTGATGCTTTCTCTTACAATGCCGTGGAATATGGCGGCAAAGACCGTGAATATTATAGCTGTAAAAACGGGTTTGTTGCCCAGAAGGGAGGGGCGAGCCGCTCCTTTCTCTGCCTTTGGGCGAACTGCTGAAACGTACTGGGTGGGGTCTTCTTTAAAGAATATAAGCAGGGTGATGACCACCAGCGCCGCAAAGCAGGCCGGAACTATAAAAATGGTTCTCCAGCTTGCAAACTGTCTTAACAGGGCCGAGGAACTCCATGCCAATATGTATCCCGTAACGCAGGAAAGGGACATTACGAAGGAGGCCGATATCAAGGTCTTGCCTTCAAAGTTCTGGGAAAGACAACGGATTATGGGCGACCAGAGCATTGACTGGAAAATACCGTTTACCATCCATATTCCTATCATCAGGTGGTAGTTTGAGCAAAGACCCATGGTAGCGTTTGCCACAATCGATATTGAAAGCCCCACTGTGAGCATTATTTTAGTGGGGATGATATCACCCAGTCTGCCCGAAATGAGCTGTCCTAATGCGTAGCAGATAAGGAATGCGGAGGATATGACTCCCGTTTTATCGGTGGTCAGATTCATAGCCTCGCAAAGGGCAGGGTTTGCAACGGAGAAATTTAATCTTAAAAGATAGGCGCATATGTACCCCATAAAGCAGAGGGAAAGTATCTTTTTTTGGTAGGGGGTATATCGCCTTTTTTTGATTTGGGTAGTTTCTATTGTGTTTTTTTCCTTTAAGCCGGTGGCCGACATTTTAGAAAGACCTTCCTTCTGAATTGGAGAAATATTTATTCATACAAACGAAATCCCCACCCAACCGTGCCTTATAGCAGGGACCAAAAAAAGATA
>JAZSCR010000110.1:0-8507 GCA_045530715.1 Eubacteriales bacterium | reverse complement strand
TCTGTCATCGGGGTTGAGAATGCCCAACATGATGTACTTTCTGACTTCGTTACATATCTGTTCCCATACCGGAGTTCTATTCTGCACATCTACGCTGAACATACGTCACACCCCCAATTTCTTCTGAACTTCTTCAAAGGAAAGCCCCTTCTGCATCAGGGTGAATACTTCATACATCCGTTGGTCAAGAACCAACCAATTTTCATACTCCTTGAGCTCTCCGTCAGAGCCACGGTATAATACGTGGCAGTAAACTTCACAGGCGTAATCGTAATATTTATAGTTTTCACCTGTGATTGCGAAGCTTACGTAAGGCATAAAGTAATCTATAAAGTCTTCCTCAATAATAGTGGAATCAAACTTAAGGGTTTCAATAGTTCCTTCCTTAAGCATAAGATAGGTGTCGTATGAATTATTGAAAAGCGGACTTGAATAATCGGTAAAGACCTTTTCAAGATCCTCGTTCATATAGGCATAAAGGTGATACCGGCTCCTTCCTCCGGTTTCTACGGAAATCTCCACAACGGTCTTGCCCTTAAGATTTTCCGCAAGGTGGCCTTCAGAGGTATAAAGCTCGGGGTTTGCATAGAAATGAGGCATTATCTTATTAAAGGTATTTTCGTCCACCTTTTCGATCCAATAATTACCTACACCTATGTAATTATCAACCGACGCATCAAGACATATGCTGACGGAAATACTATCCACGGAGGTGTAGTCAAAATTCTTTGCCTTCTCCAAGGATTCAGCCAAATAGGTATCTACAAGGCCCTTAATAACCTCGCTGTAACTTACCGGAGCATATATGAAGGAGTTATAATCCTGAATTCTTACGATAACTGTATCATCTAGTGAGGGAAGAGTTTCACTTTCCCTTACAGCGTCGATTATCCTGTGGCCGTAAATACGGCATACATTAGAGAGGATCTCATTGGAGCCAAGGAAATCAGAACCAAACATATGCGCCATATTGTCAAGCCCGAGAGCTACTGAAAAAGAGCCTCTCTTTGACAGATAATCCTTTGCGTTCATATCAAGATATTTACAGAACTCGTAAACGTCGCTTGCCGTCTCGGGCCTGTATATCTCAGTATAGTATACTCCGTTTATATAGGTAACGAAGGTGGCGCGGAGTTGATTGGTGGTGCTGTTATTATAATATATCTCCGAATCGCTGACCGCAGCGGCAGTAGCAGTAGGTATATCCGACTCATTTACGTATCCGTATCTTGCAGAAAGCTTACGGTTGGAATTATACCTGTCAAGCATTGATAACAGACCTTGAGCCGCTTCCTTGTCGGTAATCTCAAAATTATTGTAGCTGCCAACGTAATAGCTGCTGCTTGAAGTAAATTCGAGGTGATAGGTATCGGAGCTTACGGTGGTAAGAACGGGACTGTTAAGACGCTTCTCAGTATAATCAAGCCTGCTCCAAACATTTTCGTCATTTTCCATCAGCTCGTAGAGCCTGTTCATAAAGGCTCTGCTTACGCGATAGCGGCCGTATATACTGCGGCCGTTAACGTTTACTCTCATCATAACGATAGAGCTTCCCGTTTCCTTAACGGAAGAATCATATTCCTTAAACGCCTCGGTAAGCTCGTAATCGGAGAAGGTAAACTTAACCATCGCCTTCTCGCCGGGAACGAAGTTATCTCTATACTCAAGACCTGCGGGGGTCATATATACCGTAAAGGATTCTATATCTGCCGAGGAAGTATATATCCTGTTGGTATTCATAATTGCAGTAACTCCGCAAATACCGCCAAACACGGCAAGAGAAAATCCCAACGCAATAAAATAGGTAACGACGGAGCTTTTGACTTTGGATAATCCTTTGCGTAAGCATATATCAAGAATTATATAGAATACGGTAATGATTATCATAAATAGGAAGAAAAGCCACGCTTCTTCATTTTCAGCGATAATGCGCCACATAAAGAAGGCAAAGGGAAATACGGCAAGGATCTTTACGGCAGCGTATAATTTTTCATTGGCGTAAGCGCCGCCGGAAAGCTCAAACTTGCGTCTGCGCAAAAGTTTTGCAGATGCAAAAAGGAAAACGGCCAGCATTATTACGTTGCATATGAGCATTGGCCAGGTCTGAATATCATAAAAGCTGCCCGTAAACTTTTCCTGCCCGTATGTCATAAAAAACAGCTGCTGAATAGGATAGAAAGGCGCAAACAAAACCTTTATGAGCATATCCGCAGAATCGATGGTCATGTACTGATTTACGTAGCGGACGTTAGAGCAGTCTTCACAGGCTATATTCTGGAACGCTGTAATAAAAAAGCCGGGAGTTATAGCCGTCACGAAGGTAAGTACGAGCTGCGCAAGAATAGTACCTGACAAGGTAGCGGCAAACGCCGTAATAGCAAACGTAACGCCGTAGGCAACTATCCAATAAAAGAAGTACCACAGATAAATGGACGGAGCAACCATAACCGAAGGATGAACGAGAGGCATTGACACGGCAAGATACAGTGCGTTAACGCCTATGACCATCACTATAGAGGCCAATCCCGCCAAAACGTTTGAGTTAAAAAGCTGCGCTCTTGTAACCGGCATAGAGCCAAAGAAGTCAGATCCGTTGCGAACGAAGAGAAATCTGAACTGTGCGCACCCCAATATTACGGGGATAATATACATAAATATCTGGGTAGGTATGGATATATCTATAAGGTAGAGAGACTCGCCTATTCTGAACTCGTTACCCATGGAATATACCAGAACGTTTACGGCAAGAAGGACGAGCGTCATTATAATAGTGTAGGGAAAGAACCGCCTGAACACATACCCAAAATAATTCTTACTGAATTGACAGGTCTTCAAACGCATATCCAAGCACCTCCATTTCGTATATAAATACCTCTTCGAGAGTAAGGGGCAGGAAGTCTGCAATCAGGGGGGATTTCTGATTGATAAGGTTTTCAGCCTCTTCCCTATCGCCCTTTATTATAACGGTAGCAACCGAGCCTATTTTCTTAAAGGACAAAACGTTAAGGGGAGCCAGGTCTCTCTTCGTAAAATCTTTACCCAGAGACAACTGAACCTTGAATACGTTTGTCTTAAGAGAATGGGTATCGCCCTCAAAGAGGATACCTCCCTGATAAAGGACGCCCAGATGGTCACAGATGTCCTCAAGCTCGCGAAGGTTATGGGAAGTAAGAATAACGGTGGCGCCGTTATCCATTACCTTATCGTAAATAAGCTTTTTTATGTAGTTTCGGACAACCGGATCAAGGCCGTCAAAGGTTTCGTCAAAAAACAGATACTTAGCCCCGCAGGAAAGAGCGGCGATAATGGATGTCTGTCGTTTCATACCCTTTGAAAAGGTTGATATTTTATCCGTACGGCCAAGCTTAAGCTTATCGGTATGAGCATAAAAATAATCTTTATCAAATTTAGGATAAAAAGCGCTGTATAGGTTAACGACGTCTTTTAGCTGCGCGCCGTTGGGGAAATAAAGGTCGTCGGACAGAAACATTATATCCTTCTTGATATCGGTATTATCGTACACCTCGTGACCGTCTATCTCTATACTTCCCTGCTGAGGATAATATACGCCGCTGAGTAATCTCAAAAAGGTGGATTTACCCGCGCCGTTGGCCCCTACCAGGCCGTAAATACAGCCGTCGGCAATCTTACAGTCAAGATTCTGCAGAACGGTCTTGTTCCCAAATCTTTTGGTCAGATTGACAATGTCTATCATATGGTTCAGACTCCTTTCGTGTCGAAAACTGTACTACCTGTATTAGTACAGTTATATTATACCCTATTTTTCATCCGCTGTCAATACATATTTATGGCAGATTTGTAAAATAATTATCCAGAGCCTCTTTTTCTTTCGTAACACTATATTCATTGACTTTGCATCTGTTTTATGGTATATTATAAATATGTAGTACAACTTTAAAGAAAGGAGCAATACCGTGAGCAGAAAACAAAACCAACGGTGGATGAAGCTTGACAATGCGGCAAAAATATACCCCGCTGCAATGTCCTGGTTCGGATGGATGTCCATCTTCAGGCTCTCGGTAGAGCTTGACCAGAAAGTAGACCCCGAAATCCTTGACCGAGCATTGCAAAACACCATAAAGAGATTCCCATCTATGGGTGTTCGGCTGAGAAAAGGCTTATTCTGGTATTATCTTGACAGCATAAAAAAACCTCCTCAAATACAAGAGGATGCAAAGAATCCTTGTGCAGAAATGGACTTCAAAAAACGCAACGGATATATGTTCAGAGTAAGATACTACGAAAACCGTATTGCGGCTGAATTTTTCCACGTTCTTACCGACGGAACGGGAGGTATGGTATTCCTCAAAACTCTGGTGGCAGAATACCTGGAAATAAAAAACGGAGAGACTGTTCCCAGAGGAAACGGCATACTTGACTGCAAAGAAGAGCCAAAGGAAGAAGAAACCGAGGACACCTTCCTTAAGTACGCGAGAAAAGCTACCTTAAGCATAGGTGACGAAAATGCCTGGCACGTCAAGGGCACTAAAGAATCGCCGGGATACATTAACGTAGTCACAGCAATAATATCGGCAAGTCAGCTTCACGCAAAAGCAAAAGCAAATAACGCCACCGTTACGGAGTACCTGCTCGCTCATATGCTTTTAGCGTTGGAGGAATTGCAGGAAAATAAAGAAAAGGGTAAAAAGCTGCCTATCAAAATAAACGTACCAATAAATCTGAGAAAATTTTACGGCTCAAAAACCCTGAGAAACTTTGCAAATTACATGAATATAGGAATCGTCCCTGAGCTGGGAAGATACACATTTGACGAAACACTCACATTGGTAAAACACCAATTAGGTCTCATGGGCACGGAAAAGATAATGAACGGCAGATTTTCAGGTAACGTAAGCAACGAAAAGAATCTGCTTCTGAGGTTGACGCCCCTGGTCATAAAAGAACCGGTAATGAAGCTTGCATTTCTTATAAACGGTGACAGAATATCTACTACCATATTTTCAAACATAGGAAAAATTGAACTGCCCGAAGAAATGGCTCGCCATATCGCAAGATTCGACTTTATGCTTGGAGTACAATCCAAAAATCCCGTGGCCTGCGCCTGCGTCACCTTCGGGGATACCTGTTGCCTCAATTTGACCCGTTCCATTAAAGAGTCCGAAATGGAAAGGCTGTTTTTGACCCGTCTTGTAAAGGACGGTATACACGTGAAGGTAGAATCAAATCAGTAGGAGGAAAAGAATGTCTTATTGCGTAAACTGCGGCGTAGAACTGTCACTGTCGGAAAAAAGCTGTCCTCTCTGCGGAATTAAGGTGATAAATCCCGCAGATCCGTGGAAGGAACCGACGCAGTTACCCTATCCGCCAAATATTGACGGGGAAGTAAAACACCTCAATAAAAGATTCAGCGCACTGCTGGTATTTATAGCTATGCTTATTCCTATCTTCGTGTCAGGCTTATGCAATCTCCTTATTGACGGCGCGCTGTCCTGGTCCATACTGGTCGCGGGCGGTGTCATATGCGCGGGCGTATTCATAATTCCGCCCATCATTTTCAAAAGTAAATCGCCATACTTATTTCTGATAATGGATATGATGGCCACTGTCGTATACCTGTTTGTCGTAGCAGCCCTTACAGGCGGTATCAAATGGTATTTATTTTTGGCATTTCCCATTACGGATGCCGTATTTATTTTCATTTTTTATATAGCCTACATGACCAGAAATAAAAGGCTCTCCGTTCCATTAAAAATAGCGGGAGTATTGCTTAACGTGGCTATTCTCTGCATTATTATAGATTGCCTTATAAACTTTTATCTCCACTCTCGAATTACCATGTTCTGGTCCCTTATAGTTGCGGTGGTCTGCATACTTTTTGCCCTTATATTTTTTACCCTGCACAGAAGAAAAGCGCTTCTCGAAGAAATAAAAAAGCGCCTGTTTATATAAAAAAATCTGCTCCCTGCTGGGAGCAGATTTTTTATCTTAATTACATCAATTTTTCGTCATATACGGCCCTTGAGCCTCCAACGAACGGAAGCCTCGTTCTTGCGGCTAACAAGACGGCATCGCCTATACGTGAAACAGAAAGTCTTACGGGAACTGCTACCTTACGAAGATGCATACCGATAAGAGTTCCGCCTATATCAAGTCCCGCATCGGCTCTTACGGAAGATACTGCAACGGGATCTTCAAAGCCTGCGTAAGCCGCCGTTGCAAAAGAGCCGCCAGCCTTGGGCTGAGGAACCACGTTTACAATATCATCTCTGGTTGCTGCCGCGCGTTCAATGATAAGAGAACGGTTGAGATGTTCGCAGCACTGCGCAGCAAGATATATGCCTTTTTCCTTCAGGACTTCGTATATTCCCTCAAAAAGAGCCTTGCCTACTTCGGGGCTTGAATAACTGCCCACATTATGTCCCTGCACCTCAGAGGATGAGCATCCTACAACGAGAATATCACCCTTTTTAAGGCCTGCTTTTTCACATATTTCAAGGGTGGCCAAGGCCGCCTGATTCTTATATTCCTGAAGATCCATAATACTTACCTCGAATTAAGCTTTATTTATTTTTGAAAGTAATTTTCGTATTACCAAGGAAAGAGGCACACCCACGGCAACACCGAAGACACCCTGAACAACATTGGAAGGGACCGTGGTCAGAAATGCCGCCATACCCTCGCCGAAAATCAATGCCGCGTATAGAAAATATCCTAAAACCATTATAATTTCGCCCACCAGGGCAGCTATAACTCCCGCTAAAACGCCGTTGAGCTTACCGAGTTGTCTGCTTAAAAGACAGGCGCAAAGGGCAACGAGAGCCTTTATAACAAACGTTCCGGGAGCGTAAACCGCATATCCCAGAAACAAATCCGCCAAAGCAGAACCCAGTGCTGCTGCAAAAGTGCCGTAAACGGGGCCTAATATAAAACCGGCAGCAAGAACGAGAGCATCTCCCGCGTGAACGTATCCCCCTGCAGGGACAGGAATCATTACCATAGTGGCAACGCAGCAAAGAGCTGTAAACATCGCCGCGATGACGGTCTTGTGAAGATGACTTTTACCCATACCATCAACACCTCCTATACAAAAATAGCATACGCTGATTTTTTAGCATATGCAACATTTCATACGCCGAAGTCATCATATCACAAAACCTCAAAAATTTCAATATGTTACTGCGAATATTCACGAAAAAGTTATAACTTTTATGGCTGAAAATATTCTCTACTAATTCTTCACGTTGAAGTGCATAAAGTCTTATTTTTCCCACCTCCTTTTCTCAAATAGCGCAAATATCCCGAACATTTATTGACATTTTCAAACAAACCCTTTAAAATGCTCAAAATATATGGTATAATGCCTTGATATATAAAATAATATATCTCAACAAATCTTTATTTTCATGTAAAATCTTTAAGAGAGGAAGAAAATATATGAGTAATCCCAAAGTTTGCGCTGTTCCTTTCAACGGTACTCCCGAACAGGAAAAGCAGTTAAAAGAAGTCATCGCAGAGCTCAAGGACGTAAAAGGCGCGCTTATGCCCGTTATGCAGAAAGCACAGGACATCTATGGTTATCTCCCCATTGAAGTTCAGAGAATGATAGCTGACGGCATGAACGTTCCTATGGAAAAGGTCTACGGCATTGCAACCTTCTACGCACAGTTCGCCCTTAATCCCAAAGGAAAGTATACCATTGGCGTATGCCTCGGTACTGCTTGCTACGTTAAGAATGCACAGGACGTATTTGACAAGTGCCGCGAGGTTCTTGGCATAGACGCCGGCGGAATCACCGAAGACGGTAAGTTCTCCCTTGAAGCTACCCGTTGTATCGGTTGTTGCGGTCTTGCTCCCGTTCTTACTGTAAACGCTGACGTTTACGGCAAGCTCACCGCAGACATGATCCCCGGAATAATTGCAAAATATCAGGACTAATAGAGTGAAAGATTACCTGCACAAATGAAATATTGTGCAATCTTCACACTTGAGTCGTCGAAAACGGCGACATAAATGCACAAAAATAAACGTTCAACACAGAAAGGAACGGACATAGATTATGAAAATAAGCACCATTGTCGAGCTTCTTAATGCAAAGGTCCTTTGCGGTGAAGACAAACTTGAGAACACAGTTCACTCCGCCTGCGGCTCCGATATGATGAGCGATGTCCTTGCCTATGTGAAAGAACAGGCGGTACTTCTGACCGGACTTATTAATCCTCAGGTCGTGCGCACCGCCGAAATGATGGATATGCGCTGCATCGTTTTTGTTAGAGGAAAGGCCCCTGCAGAAGACGTAATTGACCTTGCTGAAGAAAGCGGAATCGTGGTTCTCTCAACCGAGGAACGTATGTATACCGCCTGCGGTAAGCTCTACGCAAACGGCCTTTCGGGAGGTAGCAAGCAGATATGACAATGCCTATTGAACCCGTCAGATTTCATTTTGACGTAAACGGAGAGAATTTCACCTCCGCGGGCGAGGCGTCTGTCAAAGTCAAAAAGCTGCTCCGTCAGCTTAATATCGCACC
>JAZSCR010000091.1:0-2270 GCA_045530715.1 Eubacteriales bacterium | reverse complement strand
AACGCCAAACTTGTCAGCATAGTCCTGAACCTTATCACGGCCAGAAGCACGCATTTCGAGCATAAAGTTAATCTTTTCCTCGGTGCAGATGCCGTCCTTATCGTATACGTAGCCGTCGGGGCCGGAAATTGTAACAACCTTACCGCCAAGCTCGTTGATCTTCTGAACGGTACCCCAAGCAACGTTACCGAAGCCGGAGATTGCAAAGGTCTTGCCCTTAATGTCATCGCCAAGATACTTGAGCATTTCAACGGTGTAATAAACTGCGCCAAAGCCGGTAGCTTCGGGACGGATGAGAGAACCGCCGTAGGGACGGCCCTTACCGGTAAGAACGCCGGTGAACTCGTTACGGAGTCTCTTGTACTGACCGTAGAGGTAACCAACTTCTCTTGCGCCAACGCCGATGTCACCTGCGGGAACGTCGGTATCTGCACCGATATGCTTTGCAAGTTCGGTCATAAAGCTCTGGCAGAAACGCATAACTTCGCCGTCACTCTTGCCCTTGGGGTCAAAGTCGGAACCGCCCTTACCGCCGCCCATGGGAAGGCCGGTAAGAGAGTTTTTGAAGGTCTGCTCAAAGCCGAGGAACTTTATAATAGAGGAGTTAACGGAGGGGTGGAAACGGAGACCGCCCTTGTAAGGACCGATAGCGCTGTTGAACTGTACGCGATAACCGCGGTTAACCTGAACCTTACCTGCATCGTCAACCCAGGAAACGCGGAAGGTGATCTGACGCTCGGGCTCAACCATACGGTCAACTACGCCTGCAGCAACCAGGTCGGGACGGCGCTCGATAACGGGCTCCAGAGATTCTAAAACTTCAGATACAGTCTGAATAAACTCAGGCTGATCGGGATCTTTCTTCTTTACGTTTTCAAGTACGCTCTTGAGATATTCGTTCTTGATGGACATAATAGGATTCTCCTAACATATAAAAGTTTGCTCACTGCGGAAGACCCGCGATGAAATATGAATCTATTATACAATAAAATATGCTCTAAAAAAAGTGGATATGTGTAAAAAAACGTCGAAAAAAGAGTGACGGAACTATAGCATTTTGTGGAACACGGTATCAGAGCAACGTTTTAAAGGGGTAAAGCGGTTGTCATTCTCTTGATGCGAAGAATTTAAGCAGCACCGTAACCGTCTTTCCGTCGGTGATCGTTCCGTCGAGGGCCATACGCTTAAGCTCGGAAAGGGGATATTGTTTTACCGTAATATGCTCGTCTTCGTCGGGTGTGCCTTGCCTGTATCCCGTTATCTTTGCTGCGTACAGATATATTACCTCGTCGGTAAAGCCGGGGGAGGGGTAGAAGGTGCCAAAAGGCTCCAAGCATTCGCATATAGCGTTAGTTTCTTCGTTAAGCTCTCGCTTTGCCGCTTCTGCAGGGTCTTCGTCTTTTTCGCACAGTCCAGCCACGGCCTCTTCTATATATTTGCCTATGGGATGACGGTATTGTGATACCAGATATCCGTATTTGTCGTCGTAAGCAAATACGCATACGGCGGCGGCGTGACGAGCTACCTCTCTTTTTGCAATCTTGCCGTCCTCTAATTGAACTTGGTCAACGTGGAGCTTTATTATCCTTCCGTCGTAAAGACACTCTGTTGAAACGAGTCTTGGCTTCATTTTTTTCTACCCTTCTTTGCGTTATTGCGAAATATTTTTAAACAACTCTCTTCTTTCGGTTATTATAACATATTTTTATGAAGAAACGCGTATATTTATTTAATGATATTTTGTCTTTGGAGGCTTTTATATGGATGAAGAAAAGATTTTTGTCCGTAAATCTCCCCCAATGCCGTCTGAACAGGTAGGCGAGGAGGGCGTTTTTCGGGAGATGATCGGGACCAGTTGGCTTAAGAAAGAGATATACGCCTTTCGCTTGGGCAGGGGGAAAAGAAAAATACTTTTTTGCGCTGACGGCGGAGCTCAAAGCTTTGGCGTAACGCCCTTGCTTACTTCCTGGATAGGATCTCTTGCACACGCCGATTCTCTGAATACCTCTCTTGCCGGGTGTAACGTAAGGAATCTTTTAAACAAGTGTACGGTATACGTTATCCCTTGTCTTAACCCTGACGGAGCGGATATTGCGCTCAACGGGATAGGCGAGGATAATCCTTTTTACTCAAGAGTGAAAAGTATCTGCGGTTCAGAGGGATTTGAGGGATGGCAGGCTAACGGGAGAGGCATAGATATACGCCGTAATTTTAATAGCAAATGGGTGGAAAGTAAGCTTGCCGAAAGGCGGAGCCAACGGCTTTTTCCT
>JAZSCR010000099.1:0-3174 GCA_045530715.1 Eubacteriales bacterium | reverse complement strand
TACATCAAGACCTCCACAGGATTTTCCACCCACGGCGCTACCCGTGAGGACGTAGCTCTCCTTGTAAAATACTGCGTAGGCAAGAAAGTCAAGGCCGCAGGCGGTATAAAGAGCCTTCAGGATGCGGAAGACTTTATTAAGCTGGGCGCATCCCGACTTGGCACCAGCTCGGTAATCAAGGTCGTCAAGGGCCTGGAGGCGCACGCAGGCTATTAAATCCGTCACCGAAGAGACTCTTCAGCCTTCAAAGAAAGGGCTCATAATATGTTCGTAATGACAGATATAATTCAAAAGAAAAAGGACGGAAAAGCCCTTACCAAAGCCGAAATTCAATGGCTGGTAAAGGGTATTTCCGATAATTCCATACCCGACTATCAGCTCTCCGCATGGGCTATGGCGGTTTATTTCAAGGGTATGTCCGAGGCCGAAACCGTGGCTCTCACCGAGGCCATGGCCCTCTCGGGAGCATCCCTTTCCCCCGAAAAGCTGGGCGAGTTCTCGGTAGACAAGCACAGTACGGGGGGTGTTGGTGACAAGACCACCCTTATCGTCGCACCCATCGTGGCCTCTCTTGGGGCAAAGGTGGGCAAGATGTCGGGCAGAGGACTTGGCCACACGGGTGGTACCGTAGATAAGCTTGAGTCCATCGACGGCGTCCGTACCGTAATGGACGAAAACGACTTCCTCAGTCAGGTTGAAAAGATAGGCATTGCCGTTATCGGCCAGAGTCAGGGCAGTGTGCCCGCCGATAAGCGGCTCTACGCTCTCCGCGACGTAACCGCCACCGTGGACAGCCTTCCCCTCATTGCATCCAGCATTATGAGTAAGAAGATTGCCGCAGGTGCAAAGAGCGTGGTTCTTGACGTAAAGGTAGGCTCGGGCGCCTTTATGAAGACACCCGAGGCCGCCGAGGAATTGGCAAAAATGATGATTAAAATAGGCGTTGGCTGTGGCAGAAAGATGGCCGCCGTCCTCACCGATATGGATACCCCCTTGGGTCACGGCATAGGCAACCGCCTTGAGGTGGCCGAGGCAATCTCCGTCCTTAAGGGTGACGAGGGCAACGATGACCTCAAAGAGGTCTGCCTCTCTCTGGCCGCATGTATGGTTTCCCTCAGCTTGGGGGTAAGCCACGTTGAGGGCAGAAAGCTTGCCCTTAACGCTCTTGAAAGCGGCGCGGCATATGGGAAGTTTGTCGAATGGATCGAGCTTCAGGGCGGAAAAGCCGACTGGATAAGGGATATTTCCCTCCTGCCCAAGGCCGCCGTTATCCACGAGGTAAAGGCTCCCACCGCGGGCTACGTCGCAAAGATGCAGACCGATGCCATAGGCCACGCGGCTATGCTTTTGGGAGCAGGCAGAGCCACAAAGGACGATATAATCGACTTTGACGCGGGCATCACTCTGATTAAAAAGACAGGTGACAGGGTGGAAGAAGGGGACGTTTTAGCCCTCCTCCACACCTCTGACGAGGGTAAGATAAAGGCCGCAGAGGAAGCATTCCTCGCCGCATACACATTCTCCGCAGAAGAGCCCGAGAAGATACCTTTGGTATATAAGATACTCAATTAAAGGAACTGATAAAATGATAGCCGATAACATTAAAAATGTTGATATTTACGCAAAAATAAGCCCCCTCTTTGCCGAGGCCGTAAAGCTGATGAATCAAATCTGGCAGGGAGAAAAAGAGATAACGGAAAAGACTGTAATCATCCCCGACAAGCTTTCCTATTTCATTCTGGCTCCCCAGAACAGAAAGACTGTTGAGATAAAGAGATTCGAGGCTCACAGGAAGTTTATCGACGTCCACTTCGTCCTCAAGGGCTCCGAGCGTTCCCTTATCGCCGACCCCTGCAACCTCACCCTCACCGAGGAATATATGCCCGAGCGTGACATCGCCTTTTATACAGGCGAGGGCGCAAAGGATATCACCCTCCTCCCCGGTGACTTCTATATTACCTTCCCCTGGGACGCCCACGCCCCCGACCGCATCTCCCACTTGGGCGACGACGGCCTGACAAAGGCGGTAATAAAGATAGCGGTGGAATAGGATAATAAAGATAAAAAAGCACCCCACGTGGGGTGCTTTTTTATGCTTTAAAATCAGCCCTCTATCATAGCCTTTATCTCGGCCTTGGGCTTAACGCCAACGGAGGTGGCGGCAACCTCTCCGCCCTTGATAAGAATAAGGGTTGGGATGCTCATAATACCGTACTTTTTGGCAAGGTCGGGCTCGTCGTCCACGTTTATCTTACCTACCTTTACGGTGGTAACCTCTTCTGCAATCTGATCCACTACGGGAGAGAGCATGCGGCATGGGCCGCACCAGGATGCCCAGAAGTCAATAAGCACGGGCTTGTCCGAGTTAAGAACCTCGGCTTCAAAGTTTTCGGAAGTTATAGTTAAAACTGACATAGTCATATCCTCCTTTTAATGATGTTATACTATTCTTTCCATCATTATAGCAGATATTCAGACAAAAGTCAAGTGTTAAGGGCTATGCCTTAACATAGCCCTTAAATTGGTTAATTATAGTAGGTAATTTTCATAAAAATGGGGTATTTGCCCAGATATGTGGCCAAATCGGCGGTGGATGTGGAGCCGGGGTCGTTGATAATAAAGTTAGAAGCTGTCAAGGCACTACCCTTGAACCCTGTAATGACGACCCAATGGGTCTTGCCCGATGAGGTCTTGGCTCCGATGATGACCGGCTTGCCCTCTTTAAGGAGAGAGTAGGCCTTTTTAAGGTAGTCAGAGTTATAATATTGACTGTAATTTGAGGGCCAATAGAGGGCGCCGCCCGAGGTATAGGAGAGTCGTGAGGCCATGGTGTTGGGGTATATTGTATATCCAAGGCGGTAGCTCTCTGTCATAGCCAAGGCGGTGGTGGTACAGCCTATCTGACCGATGGTCTTACCCGAGGAACCCAGCTTTACACCCGACCAGCGGCTGTCCTTTTGCCTATATGAGGGCACCGACAGATAGACGGCGGTGTACTCCTCTTTAATATCCGCGGGCTTTGAAACGGAGATATATTTTTTGCTTACGTAGCCCACCTCGTCGCCGTTATAGATAACTCGGTACCAACCGTCCGACTGTCCGATGACCACAAGGCATCTGCCGTGGGGGAGTATATTCTCCACACTGTAGGATGTGGAAGGTCCACTCCGCACG
>JAZSCR010000040.1:0-8349 GCA_045530715.1 Eubacteriales bacterium | reverse complement strand
CCATAAGATGATAATACAGATACTCCGTCTGCCCCGAAAGAGCATCGAGGACAAGGGAAAACTCATCCGAGCTCATCCGTTTTGGGGGCCGTGAATGGCCGTGACAGAAGGAGCAGTGCATATTGCAGATATTCGTTATTTCAACGTAAACGCGTGAATACATAGTGACCTCGTCATTGATATTATAGATACATTATAAACCATTTTATGACAAAATGCAAGGGGTGTATAAAAAATAACGGCAAGGATATTCCCTGCCGTTAGAGTTATGAGTTTGGCTTTGCTTTCCAGGCGATCTGCCCGTTGACAATGGTGTATTTCACAGAAGAAGCGATTTGTAACGGATCACCGTCATAAATGACTATATCGGCATCTTTCCCTTCTTTTAAACTGCCTAATCTGTGATCTACACGGCATATACGAGCGGCATCAATTGTAATTGCACGTAATGCACCCCACTCACTCATACCCTCCTTGACGGCAAGTGCGGCACATAGTGGAAGATATTGGATCCTTGATACGGGATGATCTGTGGTTAGTGCAACCAAAACCCCTGCTTTCTGAAGTTCCCCGGGTGTTTTAAAATCCGAAAGACTAACTTCGTCCTTGCTTCGGGATGCCAGTGAAGGGCCGACAATAGCCGGATAACCGCTTTGAGCAATGGCGTCGGCGATGAGATGACCCTCGGTACAATGATCAAGTGTCAGTCCCAAACCAAATTCATCGGCAATGCGAATGGCAGTGAAGATATCGTCCGCACGGTGCACGTGGGCTTTCAGGGGTATTTTCCCCTCAAACAGATCCCGATAGCACTCCATAGCAAATGTTTTCGAAGATCCGTTACCATTGTTAAAATATTGCTTTGCAAGAGTTAATTCTTCTCGAATTAAGGATGCAATTCCCATGCGAGTAGACGGGATATTTCCATTGGGACCGTAGTTCGTCATAGGGTTTTCCCCAAAGGCAAGCTTCATAGCAGAGGGGGCCAAAACGACCATATCATCAATTCGCCTGCCGTGAGTTTTCACAAAAGCAAACTGTCCTCCGATGGGATTTGAGCTTCCAGGTCCCACCATCACACTTGTGATACCGGCAGCCAGAGCGTTGTGAAATGCGCCGTCCATAGGATTGATTGCATCAATGGCACGGATACACGGTGTGATTGGGTTGGTTCCCTCGTTGCTTTCATCACCTTGACTTGTCTTCTTTTCTTCCGAAATCCCTATATGACTATGTGCATCGATAAAACCGGGATACACTCGAAAACCCGAGGCATCAATAATTCTCATACGTTCGGTAGGTATTATTTTTTTTGCAATCTGAATAATTTTTTCTTTGTCGATGAGCAAATCGACATACCTTTCTTCATTAGTTTCCATTGTGAAAACCAATCCGTTTTGTATTAAAAGCACATGAAAACCTCCTAATTTTTTTTCATGTATATTTTGTCCGAATACGGTCAAAACTATGCTTGCAACCTAATTAAGAAAGGATTTTAGCGTGAAAGATATTCTGCTCCGATAAGATATCGTGCGCTCTTCACGCTTAAATTAAATCTTTTCTTCGAAAATCGATCGTTGCATAGCAACGATATAAATTCTAATTTTTGAGTTGCCGCAAACGGCAAAATGGAGGATTATCATGAACAACAATCAGAATAATCAGAACAGACAGAACAACCAGAACAATCAGAATAACCAGAACAACCAGAACAACCAGAACAATCAGAACAATCAGAATAAACAGAACAACCAGAACAGACAGAACAATCAGAATAACCAGAATAACCAGAATCGCCAGAACAATCAGAACGACAATCAGAACAGATAAAAATGATTGGCGCATCAAAAAGCTGATGACTCTCGTTCACATCTAAACCTTGGGTTGCTTAAATAAAATTTTCGATAAATTACAACAATAAAAAATGCCTTCTTCAAATCCATGAGGAAGGCATTTTTGTTATATAAGGCATCAATAAATATATTGTGTGTAAAAAGCGCCCGAAAACGAAGCGGTTTTCGGGCACTTGTAAGCCGGTTGATATTATTCCCACTCAATGGTGCCGGTGGGCTTGGGTGTAAGGTCGAAGAGAACTCTGTTAATACCCTCTACCTCTGCGGTGATGCGGGCGGTAATCTTATGGAGAACGGGATAGGGAATCTCCTCGATGGTGGCAGTCATAGCGTCCTTAGTGTTTACGGCGCGGATGATTGCGGGCCAGCCTTCGTAACGGCTGTCGTCCTTAACGCCAACGCTCTTTACGTCGGGAACGGCGATGAAGTACTGCCATACCTTTTCTGCAAGGCCGCAGTTATCAAATTCTTCGCGGAGGATAGCGTCTGCCTCGCGGAGAGCTTCCAGTCTGTCACGGGTGATTGCGCCAAGGCAACGAACGCCGAGACCGGGGCCGGGGAAGGGCTGACGGTATACCATAGCGTGGGGAAGGCCGAGAGCCTCGCCTACTACTCTTACTTCGTCCTTGAAGAGGAGCTTTATGGGTTCAACAAGCTCAAACTTAAGGTCTTCGGGAAGTCCGCCAACGTTGTGGTGGGACTTAACGGCCTTTTTGCCTTCTGCCTGCTTGATACTTTCAAGAATGTCGGGATATATGGTGCCCTGAGCGAGGAAGGAGATGCCTTCGAGCTTAGATGCTTCTTCTGCAAAAACGTTAATAAATTCAGCGCCGATGATCTTTCTCTTCTTTTCGGGGTCTGCAACGCCCTCAAGAAGGCCGAGGAATCTGTCGGTAGCGTCTACGTATACCAGGTTGGCATCAAGCTCCTTACCGAATATTTCAACAACCTGTTCGGATTCGCCTTTTCTCATAAGGCCGTGGTTAACGTGTACGCAAACAAGCTGTTTGCCTATTGCTTTGATAAGAAGAGCTGCTACAACGGAGCTGTCTACACCTCCGGAAAGGGCGAGAAGAACCTTCTTGTCACCTACCTGCTCTCTTACTAAAGCAACCTGCTCGTCAATAAACTTTTCTGCAAGAGCAAAATTGGTGATACGCTCCATGGTTTCGGGACGCTTATTGGTATCCATAATTATTCCTCCTAAAATGGTGGTGGTCATACTTTGGTATTATTTTATCACAATGAGAATAAAATGTAAATAGCAAAAGTCGAATTAAAAGTTTTTTTTTTGGAAAGATAGTATGTACTTTTTAAAAAATTTTATATGCACCCCATTCTCAGGGTTTTGTAACAGAAAGTTATCCATTATGTTCCCCTTTTGTAATAATAGGCAATTATAATATTAATATCGTAGTGTAAGCATAACAGACGAAAATAACTCAAATATACAGATGTGGCTTTTGGCCGCAGAAAGGTTGGACAAATGAAAAAAGGCGGATTTATAGCAGGCGTACTTTTCAGTGCCGCAGTTGGCGGAGCTGCATATCTTGCATATAAGCTTTACAAGAAAAAGGAAGAAGAAAAGGTAGAGGACGAAGCGTTCGACACCGATATTGACGATATATGCGCTGCTTGTGACAGCGACGACTGTACCGGTTGCATGGCTTTTGAATGTGACGGCGAATGTGAAGAGTGCGACGAGGATTGCTACGAAGTACTCCCCTGCGACTTTAACTGTGACGAATGCAAAGAGCCCTGCGAAATAATCACCGATGTCGAAGAAGCGGCTGAAGAGATTGCCGAAGCGGTTGAAGATGCCGTTGAGGAAATTCAGGACCTTGCAGAAGAAAAGGAATCCGATAAGGAATAACAAATGCAAAATACGGCTTAAAGCCGTTACGCGGCTCGGCCATACCGAGCCGCTTTTATTTTATACTAAGGGAGATACCACCATGACAGTAACGTTTTTAGGAGCAACCCACGAGGTTACGGGAAGCTGTACTCTTATCAGGGTAGGAGAAACGAACATACTTATAGACTGCGGCATGGAGCAGGGCGCGGATATGTTTGAAAACAGCGACATTCCCGTGTCCGCCAACGAAATAGACTGCATACTTCTCACCCACGCCCACGTTGACCACTCGGGCAAGTTACCCCTGCTGGTAAAGAATGGATTCAAGGGTAACATATACGCAAACGACGCTACCTGCCGTCTTGCATCCATAATGCTCAAGGACTGCGCAAACATCCAGGAGCAGGAAGCTGAATGGAAATCCCGCAAGGCTCTCCGTCAGGGAAAGCCCGCCGTTGAGCCTATTTATGACACGCAGGATGCAGAAGCGACTATATCAAAGCTCTTCCCCTGCAATTACGGAAAGATAATACAGATAAGAGAGAACGTTGCGGTAAGATTTACCGATATAGGACATCTCCTTGGTTCCTCCTCCATTGAGGTATGGCTCACAGAGGACGGAGTTACCAAAAAGGCGGTATTCAGCGGAGACGTTGGAAACATAGACCAGCCCATACTCAGCGACCCTCAGCCCACAACGGATGCAGATATGGTGGTAATAGAATCCACCTACGGCAACAGATACCACCCCGAAAAGCCCGACTACGTGGCAAACTTTACCCGTATAATACAGCAGACGTTTGACGTTGGGGGCAACGTCATAATCCCCTCCTTTGCGGTGGGCAGAACCCAGGAAATACTCTACTTTATCCGCGAGATAAAGGAAAAAGGCCTTATTAAGGGGCACGAGGGCTTCCCCGTTTACGTTGACAGTCCCATGGCAATAGAGGCAACCAGCGTATTCCTCCAGAGCTATGAGGAAAACTTTGACGAGGAAACCAGAGAGCTGCTCCGTCAGGGGGTAAATCCCATATTCTTTGAGGGGCTTAATCTGGCCGTTTCCGCAGACGAATCAAAGCTTATTAACGAAAACAAGACCCCGAAGATAATCATTTCCGCCAGTGGAATGTGTGAGGCGGGCAGAATAAGACATCATCTGAAGCATAACCTTTGGAGAAAGAACTGCACTGTACTTTTCGTTGGATATCAGGCGGAAGGAACTCTGGGCAGAGATATTCTTGAGGGCAAGAAAAAGGTAAAGCTTTTCGGCGAAAAAATCGACGTGAAGGCAAGAATAGAATTCCTTGACGGTGTAAGCGGACACGCCGATAAGAAGGGACTGCTTAATTGGCTTGAAGGCTTTGAGAAAAAGCCCGCGGCGGTATTTGTAAACCACGGCGACGACGGAAGCGTAATTTCCTTTACTCAGGCACTTAACGACCTTGGCTACAACGCCTACGGCCCCTATAGCGGCACCGAATACGACCTTAAAGAGGGCAAGATAGTTTACGCACCCCAGGGAGTACTTACCGAGCAGGCAAAGGACGAAAAGGCTCAAAACTACCACTACAACGAGCTTATAAAGGCGGTAGAAGAGCTTACCGAGGTTGCGGCGGCATCGAAGGGTATGGCAAACGGCGACCTACGAGAAGCCACGGCAGCAATAAACAGAATAATAGCAAGACTGAAAAGATAGAGAAAAAAAGGAGAGGCAAACGCCTCTCCGTTTTTTCTCTATATCATCTTTGAAAATTCTCTTGGAGAAAGACCGTATTCCTTTTTAAAGGCTTTGTAAAAGACGGAATAGTCGGAAAATCCACACCTTTCAGCCACAGATTCAAGCCCCTCCCCCTCCGAAATA
The DNA here is from genome assembly GCA_045530715.1 of Eubacteriales bacterium. Lineage (GTDB taxonomy): Bacteria > Bacillota > Clostridia > Oscillospirales > UBA644 > JAZQLP01. Next base: position 2,780 of record JAZSCR010000040.1, on the reverse strand, counting down.
AGACTCTTGGAGAGTATAAGGCGACGTTGGGTCAAAAACCTGTGAAAGCTCGTACCCATGGTGTCGTGAAAAACTCTGTTTATCGTGCCTCGGCTGACATAAAAGTGGGCAGCCACAGAATCAAGAGTCAAATGCGAGTCGATATTTGACTCGATATACTCTATGATAGAGTTTATAAGAGTGGGCTTTTCGGCACGCGGCTTTCTTGTTTCCCCCGAGGAAATAGCTCTATAAAGATGGGTTAAAATGAGCAGAGCTATGGCGGCAGAAGCCTCCTCGGTGCCCAAGTTTTCATTCTCCGATTCTCTTATACCCTCGGTAAAATAATCTCCTATATAATCCCAACGGGTGCCCCTGGTACGGAGAAGTGAGATTCCGTTTACATTAATAATTTTGGTGTCCGGGAAGAGGTGGGCGACCTTTGACATAAAGTCTGTCGTAACCCAGAGAATATCCCTCTCATAAGGATATTGCATCCTCTCAGGCAATATGGGGCTGTGGCTGATTCCGGGAGCAACGATTATCACGTCACCCGACCTGAGTCTGTATCTGTCGGAGCCAACCAGGTATTCGACCCTATCGGATGAACGGCAGAAAACCACCTCGTAAAAGGAATGGGAATGGATGGATATACTGTGACTTGCATAGGAGGTGTCGGTATGGAAGTTTACAAAATTTGAGGACATCTGAAGCTCCTGGTACAGATTACCCACGGCTATACCTCTGTCCGAAAGATACTTTATTATGGCGTAATATTCTTCTTCTGTACGAGGCCTTGTAAAATGTCTTTTAAGGTCTCTAATAATCTCACTTTTCACAAATTTCTCCAATTTTGAACTATTTTTTGCGTTTTCGTATCTATTATATCACAAGATTGTCCAATTTGCAATATTTATTGAGAATTTTGCAATTTTATTTCAAAATGAAATATGATACAATATATGACAGAACTATTAAATTTATATTCGGAGGAAAATTACAATGGCTAAAATCAAAAAGCCTGCCGGTGGTCTCAGAGTTAAGCACTGGGTAGGCTACATGTTCGGCGACTGGGGCGGATGCATGACCTTCACCCTTATGGCAAGCATCTTCTCTATGTACTGTACCAACGTTTTGGGAATCAACGCAACAGTAATGGGCGTTTTGACCATTATCTGGACCATCTGGGATGCTATTAACGACCCCATGATGGGCGCTCTTATGGATAAAGCGTTTGCAAAGCATCAGAACAAGCGCGGCAAGTTCCGTCCTTGGCTTCTCAGAGCTACTCCCCTTCTTGCGGTAACCGCTATTGCTATGTGGACTGTTCCCACATTCCTTGACGGTATTCCCCTTCTCATCTCTCTTTTCTCTTTCAAGATTCTTTATGAAGCAGCCTATACCATGTTCAACATCCCTATGGGCTCCCTTCTCTCTGCAATGTCCACCAACGACGCAGAGCGTGCATCCCTTTCTTCCGCCCGTGGCGTTGGCTCTATGTTCGGTAACATGATCCCTGGTCTTATCGGCCCCGCAATTATTGGTTTGTTTGGAGAAAACAAGTCTACCGGTTATATGATAGTTGGCGTTGCAATGGCAATAGTTGGCTTTGTTATCTGTCTGCTCCACTACGGTATGACCGAAGAACGCAGAGTAGTTAACGAAGAAACCAAGGCTGACGATATTAAGCTTACAGACATCTTCAACGTAGTTAAGAAGAACCGTCCCTTCGTGGCTCTCTGTATCCACGGCGTATGTATCTGCACCATGCAGTATCTGGTTCAGAACATCAGCATGTACATGTATTCCGCAGTATATCACGACGTTACTTATCAGACCATAGCATCCGCACTTTCTTCTCCCTTTATGATCGGTTCCATGATCCTCGTTCCCTTCATTTGTAAGAAGCTTGGTCTTGAAAAACTCATCCGTTACTCCCTTCTCATAGGCGGTGCTTTCTGTGCTATTCTCTTTGGTATGCACCTTGTTATGGACGTTAATCCCCTTGTCCACGGTGTTATCCTGGGTATCGGCTCCGGTATGGCTATGGTATCTATCCAGATGCAGTGGGGTCTTGTTGGTGAAGCTATCGACTACAACGAATACATCACCGGCAAGAGAACCGAAGGCTCCATCTACGGTACCTTTAATCTCTCACGCCGTATCGGTCAGACCGTAGGTCTTGGCTTCAGCTTCTTTGCTCTTGACTGGATCGGTTATATTCCTGAGCTTGAAACTCAGGCCGCTTCCACTATTTTCGGGTTCAAGGCTCTCTGCGTACTTACTCCCGCCGTATTCATCCTCGGCTCCTGGGCAGCATTTAAGTTCGTATGGAACATCACTCCCGAAATCCGCGCAAAGATGGCTGAAAAGAAGGCATCTATGGCAGCAGCTACTCCCGTAGAAGAAGCTCCCGCAACCGTAGAATAAACCGACAAGTAATCATAAATAAAAAAGGGGCGGCGAATTCTTCGCCGCCCTATACAATAGGTATAAATATGAAATACATTATTAAGACTCCTTGCGGAGAGGTACAGGGCGTACGCGTACAAGAAGGCATAGTTGCCTACAAGGGAATACGCTACGCCACTGCAGGAAGATTTGAATATCCCACAGGGGTAACCTTTTGGGAAGGTGTGTACCAAGCAACAGCATACGGAGCCTGCTCATATCAGCCCCGCGCCTTCTATAACGAAGAGGACATGCCCAAAAAGATATTTTACTATAACGAATTCCGCAAGGGCAGAAGCTATGAATATAGCGAAGACTGTCTTTTCTTAAACATCTTCACCCCCGAAGAA
>JAZSCR010000092.1:0-4884 GCA_045530715.1 Eubacteriales bacterium | reverse complement strand
TGGCGAGACCGATAGCTGCAGTACTCCAGAGACCTGCCGCTGTGGTAAGACCTCTTACGTGGTTCTTTCCGGTGGTAATGATAGTACCTGCACCGAGAAAACCGATACCGCTTATTACCTGAGCGCCCAGTCTTGCGGGGTCACCGCTCATTTCGAGAACGCTTATTATGTACTGTCCTGTGAGGGTTGCCAAGCAGGAACCTACACAAACGAGAATATGCGTTCTGAAACCGGCAGCTCTGCCCTTTTTACCTCTTTCAAAGCCTACTATTCCGCCTACGAGAAATGCAAACGCTATTCTCACGGCAATGGATATGAGATTGACCTCTCTGAGGTAGTCAATGATGTCTAAAAATACTGACATATCAACAACTCCTTTTTCTACGGTCACTTTATGGCATTTTTATAAGTGACCGGCGTGTGGTCAATTATATGCAAAGGTGACTGTGATTATTACTGCTTTGCAGCTTCGGTAATGGTGGTAAAGTCTGCGGACTTGAGGGAAGCGCCGCCGATAAGACCGCCGTCAATGTGATACATGGAGAGAAGCTCAGCCGCGTTGCCTGCGTTCATGGAGCCGCCGTACTGAATGGTAGTAGCAAGAGCGCACTCTTCGCCGAAGAGTTCTTTTACAACGTCTCTAATAATGCCGCAAACTTCGTCAGCCTGTGCAGCGGTAGCGGTTTTGCCTGTACCGATTGCCCAAACGGGTTCGTAAGCGATAATAACGTTCTTCATGCACTTGGGGCAAAGACCCTGAAGAGCAATTTTGGTCTGCATAGCAACTACTTCTGCGGTGATGCCCTGCTCGCGCTGTTCGAGATATTCGCCTACGCAAAGAATGGGCTTAAGACCTGCTTCGAGAGCGGTGTGCATCTTCTTATTAACGGTAACGTCGGTTTCGTTAAAGTACTGTCTTCTTTCGCTGTGGCCGATGATAACGTATTCAACTCCGAGATCCTTGAGCATAGAAGCGGAGATTTCGCCAGTAAAAGCACCGGACTGCTCAAAATGAAGGTTCTGTGCACCGATCTTAAGGTTGGTGCCTGCAGCGGCTTCAACTGCGCAGGGAAGAGAAGTGAAGGGAACGCAAGCTACGACTTCGCAGTCAGCGTTCTTTATGAGGGGGAGAAGTTCGTTGATAAACGCTTTTGCCTCGGAAGGAGTCTTGTTCATCTTCCAGTTACCGGCAATAACGGTTCTTCTTTTTGCTTTATCCATGGTAAAACTACCTTTCGTATATTATGTAAAATTATCAATCAGCGTGGAGAATTTTCTCCACGCTGAAAGTATTGGAATGATTTCTTATTTGTCGTCAAGACAAGCGATGCCGGGAAGAGCAAGACCTTCGAGGAATTCGAGAGATGCGCCGCCACCGGTGGAGATGTGGGTCATCTTGTCTGCGTAGCCGAGCTGTTCAACTGCTGCTGCAGAGTCGCCACCGCCAATAATGGAGATAGCACCGGATTCAGCAACTGCCTTAGCTACTGCACGGGTACCTGCTGCAAAGTTTTCCCATTCGGAAACGCCCATAGGACCGTTCCAGATAACGGTGCCTGCGCCTTCGATAGACTTAGCAAAGAGTTCCTGAGACTTTTCGCCGATGTCAAGGCCCATCCAACCGTCGGGAATGGAATCAGAGTAAATGGTCATGTTCTGGGTGTCAGCCTTATATTCTCTACCGATAACGTTGTCAACGGGGAGGATGAAGTTAACGCCCTTGTCCTTTGCCTTAGCAAGGAGATCTTTTGCAAGGTCGAGCTTGTCTTCTTCGCAGATGGAAGTACCGGTGGAGTGACCCATAGCGCGGAAGAAGGTGTAAGCCATACCGCCGCCGATGATAAGGGTGTCAACCTTTTCAATAAGGTTGTTGATAACGCCTATCTTATCGGAAACCTTTGCGCCGCCGAGAATAGCAACGAAGGGACGCTTGGGATCTTCAAGAGCGGTGCCCATGATGGAGATTTCTTTTTCAATGAGGTAGCCGCAAACGGAGGGGCTGAGGTAGTGGGAAACGCCTTCGGTGGAAGCGTGAGCTCTGTGAGCGGTACCGAATGCATCGTTTACGTATACTTCTGCGAGAGAAGCGAGCTTCTTAGCAAATTCGGGATCGTTCTTTTCTTCTTCCTTGTGGAAACGTACGTTTTCAAGAAGAAGTACTTCGCCGTTCTTAAGAGCAGCGGCCTTTGCAAAAGCGTCTTCGCCTATAACGTCCTTAGCCATGATAACTTCCTGGCCAAGCTTTTCGGAAAGGCTTGCAGCAACGGGTTTGAGGGAGAACTTGTCTTCAAAGCCGTTCTTGGGTCTGCCGAGATGGGAGCAGAGGATAACCTTTGCGCCGTTGTCAATAAGATACTTGATAGTGGGGAGAGCCCCATTGATTCTGTTTTCGTCAGTAATCTTGAGCTCTGCGTTGAGGGGTACATTGAAGTCGCATCTTACAAGAACTTTCTTGCCGCTTACTTCAATATTTTCAATGCTTTTCTTGTTGTAATTCATATTCTTCCTTACCATTCTCGGCAGATTTTATTTTTACACATCATCGCTTTGCCGTCAGCGGATGTGCGGAAACGGGGATACCGATTCCAATTTTATACAACTATAATTATATACTCATTATGTGGAAAATTCAAGTGTGTTATATTTAATTTAACAAACTTCATTAAATGTTCGAAAAAATGACTTCACAATAAAAAAATCTCCCCGCACGGAGAGATTTTTTTGTATATTACGAGTTGCCTGATTTTAAAGAACTGAGTCTTTGCTCCGCAAAAGCCTTCTGCTGGGAAATATAATCGTTGTATTCTTCAAGGGAAAGACCGTTTTGGTGTATATAGGTAGCACTTTCCACCTCACCCACGTATCTGTAAACGAAGGGGGATGCGCTGTATCCGGTAATGGCTTCTTTATTTGCGGGGTATCTTTGAACAAATCCGTAGTTGTGGATATTTTCGGATATGTATTTATAGAAGTCGGTCTGCATAAATTCCTCGGCCGTCATGGAACGGTTTTCGGTAAAGGATATTATGAGTCCTGTCTGATATTCGCTTTCTCCCGCCTTTGCCACGGATTTCGAGGCAAGAGCTTCTGCTTCAGCGGTGGTGTAACCTGCTCTTAGATTTGCCTGCAATTCGGTATTGTAAGCTTCTGTCTGGGCGGTAGCCGTGCGGTATGCTCCGGTGATCACGTATTTATATCCTTCAGCCTGTGCATCTGCAAAGAACCTTTCAATCTGGGTGGCAGCCACCTCATCAAGTTCCATGGAGGGATTGGCCGAAAGTTCATTGAGATTAGGCTTTTCATAATCCTCAGGTAAAGGCTTTTCGGAGTTTACTACCATGAGGTAAGGAGAAGACATGATTTGGGTATATTTGTCTACCTCTGCCTGCAACTGTTCCAACTGAACAGTATCTGTGACGGGCGTAACGTCGTCGGGCGTATCATCCGTTCTGTCGGTTCTTGCAAAAAGTCCGCCAAGAACGGTATCAGGATTTCCTATGAGGAAAAAGGATGAGAAAAGTATGCCCGAAAGAAGACAGATAGCGCAGATGAACACTATGTAGAGGTTGCGGAAATTCAAGCAGCTGTTTCTGTGCATTATGTTTCCTCTTTTCGTAATTTTGTGGTTGTGTTGTGTGTGAAGAGAGGGGATAATACCCCAATATACATATATTCTATCACATAAAACTCGGTATGTCAACAGTAAAAAGGGAGAAAATAATAAAAAATGCAGGTATATTTTGGCTTTGGGGCTTGAAAGGTATTCCTCTTTGTGGTATACTTAACATGGTGATAAAAAGTGGAAAAAGTATTGGCCATAATGATGGGTATACAGGGTAGCGGCAAAAGTACATTTTGCGAGAGATTCTTGTCTTCGGGATACGTGCGTGTAAACCTTGACACCTTGACAAGCCGCAACAAAGAAAAGCTCTTTTTGAAAAATGCCTCTCTGAAGGGAGAAGTATGGTGATTGACAATACCAATCCTTCCAGGGCTGACAGACAAAGATATATACCTGCCGCAAAAGCCCACGGTTATCGGATAATCGGCTATTATATGGAATGTGATTTGGCAGCTTGTATAGAGAGGAATAACAAAAGAATGGGGAAGGCTCGGATTCCCGAAAGGGGAATATACGGTACCCTTTCCCGTTTGGAAAGGCCCTGTAAAGGCGAATGCTTTGACGAGCTCTATTACGTCAGAAATGACGGCATAAATATGAAGATAGAAGACTGGATAGAATACGAGGTGCAAGACAGTATGAAAAAGGTGAAAATAACCGCCCTAAGAAGAACAGAATACCCTGACCTTATGGAAAAATACGAAAATCCAATAGAACATGCCTGTGATACAGAGGTAGGAAGAGTATTTATATCCGAAAACGGGGAGAAGCCCGCAGATCTTTGCAATGCTGCGTGGGAGTCTATGGAACGTTTTGTTAAGGAACTTGCCCAAGGTGGCGGAAACTTTTACGACGGCTGGATGAAAAATCCTCACTCTGCCATGATATCCTGCAACGACGGCTTTCGTCCCGTATCTTTTTATATTGAGGTAGTGGAATAGGCCGTTAGGTGAAAACTTCCCTTGACAATGGGGGATTTGTGTATTATAATGAGCAATAATAGTATAAAATACAATCTGTTTTCTCAAAAGAAAGCGGAAAGGACATATAATGCGTAAGACTAAAATAGTATGTACTCTCGGTCCTGCGAGCCAGACAAAGGAGGTAATTACAGGCCTTTGTAAGGCAGGTATGAACGTGGCCAGAATGAACTTCTCCCACAATACCCACGAGGATCATCAGAAACGTATAGATCTGGTTAAGGAAGTAAGAAAAGAACTCAGTCTTCCCATAGCCATAATGCTTGACACAAAGGGCCCCGA
>JAZSCR010000059.1:0-4669 GCA_045530715.1 Eubacteriales bacterium | reverse complement strand
CCCGCGGTTATGATATTGTTTTCTATGGCGTAGCCGTAAACAGAAAGGGGCTTGATTGAAGAACCGGGCTGGCGGATAGCGTCGGTGGCTCTGTTAAGGAGTCGGGACTGGCTCTTCTCTCCCCTACCGCCTATTACGGCAAGGATGTTACCTGTATCGGGGTCAAAAAGCTCAAAGGCTATTTCGGGCTTGTCTTCACCCTCGGGAACTTCAAGGTAGTTATCCTCGTTATAGAAATATTCTTCGCATATTTCCTGATACTCTACCACCATAGTGGTGTAGATACGCAGACCGCCGGTATAGAGAAGACTGGTGGCTTCGTTGGCCGTATATCCGAATTTCTCCATAACGTCTGCCTTAACGGTGTTAAAGACCATATCGGAGAACCAGGAGAGGATTCGGGAAGAAGAGCCGCCTGCGGTTCTGTCACGGAGAACAAGCTCCTCCGTGATATACTGCTCGTATTCAGCCCTGGATATCTTTTCCTGATCCCACATCTCGTAAAGGACGTGGTTACGGCGTTCCCTGTTTCTGTCGGGATTTCTGTAAGGCTCAATATATGCGGGAGATTTGGTAATACATACTATGGCCGCGCACTCCGTAGGTGTGAGGTCCTTTACTTCCTTATTGAAGTAGTATTTTGCCGCCGCGTATATACCCTCCTGGTTATTACCGAAGGTTACGGCGTTGAGGTAGTATTCAAGTATCTGCTCTTTTTCGTACTTTCTTTCAACGTAAAGGGCGCGGAGCATTTCTCTTATCTTTCGGGCGATGTCCTGCTTGTCGTCCTTTGTAACGTTCTTTACCAGCTGCTGGGTCAAGGTAGAACCGCCGGCAAGACCGTCGGTGCTTCTGCCCATGACCGTATTGAGAACGTAATTAAAGGCTGCCTTTGCGGTTGTGATCACGTCAACGCCGTTATGCTGATAAAAACGCTTATCCTCTACGGCAACGACTGCATCAAGGAGAGCCTTTGGCATCTCCACGGAGCTTACCCAGAATCGGTTCTGGTCGCCGTAAAGCTCCTCGTATTCCACGTAGCCGCCCGTTTCAAGGCTGTTGGCGTAGATTACCGAGGTATAGTCAAGCTCAAGGTTTGCCAGCTTATCGTCAAGCTCGGGGTCGGTATAGGCATAGATAATGGTTACGCCCACGCCAAGAACAAGAACGCCGATAACACCCAAAGATACTCCCCAGAAAAAGATAAAGGAGAATATTCTTGCAAGTATTCTTACCCACAGGGGGCGGCGCTTCATATACTTTTCGGGATGACGCATCCAGAGAGGAAGGGCATCGGCAACCTGCTTTTTCTTCCTCTTTTTTCTCTTGGGAGCAGATTCCCCGTTATCGGTAGTGGCCTTGACCTCGGTAGCTTGAGGCTCTTGGGCAGGGGCTACCTCTTCCTTTTGAGGAATCTCGGGAATGGGGGGAATCTCGGTTTCGGATGTATCCCCCACAAAGGGAGAATCGGAAAAAGGATCTCCGTCCTCAACGGCCAAGGGTGAAACCTCTATAACCTCCCCTTCCGTTGCAGGGGCAGGTTTTTCCTCCTCCCCGCCTATATAGATACCCGCGCTTTCGGCAAAGGTACCGTCGGGACTGTCGATAAAATCTCCGTCCTCAGGCTGGGTAGGTATCTGCTCAAGGTCGATACTCTCCTCTTGGGGAGCCTCTACCTTTTTCTCGGGCTCCTTGGAGAAGGGATTATTAAATTTTTTGTGCTTGTCTGGCTGTCGCAATTTAAGACCTCCGAAAATATCTCACAAAAATCTTCAATGCAAATTTATGTACCTAATATACCCACGAAAGGGCGTAAATACCCACTCCGAGTGTATATTCTATTTTATTATACCACAAAATCCCCATTTTGTAAAGTAAAATTTCATTACATTTTTTAATAAAATGTAATTGGTATTTTTTTACCCAAAAGGTATTGATTTTTCGGGGGTTTTGTGCTATACTTTTACTGCGATACAAATCGCGCCCCTTGACAGGGAGAAAATAATACGTTAAAGGAAGTATCCATTATGCTGAAAGTTGCAATGTTATCCTGTTGGCACGTTCACGCCAAAGGCTACGCAAAGAGAGTAAAGGCAAACGAAAACGCTGAAGTCGTTGCAGTTTGGAATGAAGAGATCGAAGCAGGTCAGGCTTGGGCCGACGAGCTGGGATGTAAGTTCTATTCCGACCTTGACGAGCTTCTTGCAAACCCTGAAATAGACGCAGTTATCTGCGACACTCCCACCACTCATCACAAGGACGTGCTTATCAAGGCCGCAAAAGCAGGCAAGCACATCTTTACCGAAAAGGCTCTTGCACCCACCCTTGAAGAATGCTACGAGATCAAGCAGGCTATCGAGGAAGCAGGCGTTACTTTCTGCATCTCCTACCCCTACAAGTGCACACCCTTCTATCTTTATGCAAAGAAGCTTGTTCAGAACGGCTTCTTCGGTAAGATTACTTATATGAGAACCCGTAACGCTCACGACGGCGTAAGCCGCGGCTGGCTCCCCGAAAGATGGTTTGACAGATCCACCGCTGCAGGCGGCGCTATGATGGACCTCGGTTGCCACCCCGTATACCTGGTTGCAGACTTCCTTGGCAAGCCCAAGAGAGTTACAGGTATGTTCACCGCTCCCTTCGGCAAGCCCGTTGACGAAAACGCCGTTGCTCTGGCTGAATTTGACGGCGGTACTCTCGGCGTTATGGAAACCGGCTTTATTTCCACCGGCTCTCCCTTCCTCTTTGAGATCCACGGTACTGCAGGCTGCATGATAGCTCGCGGCAATTCCGACGTTTACGTTAAGAACAGAGAAATGTCTGCCGACTTCAACCTCACTCCCGTTCTTCCAAAGGAAGCTCCCCAGCCCATCAACCAGTTTATCGATGCTTGTATCAACGGCACCGGTTCTCCCGAAGGTATGGGGCTTGACGACGCTATCGCTCTTACCGAGCTCCTCCAGTACTCCTACATAGGCGACGAGGACAACAAGATCTGCGTTATCGACTAATTCCAATTAAAAAGCATATATACCCGAACCCAAGCGGCCCTGCCGCTTGGGTTTTCTTGTCCCTCGGACAAGAAAACACCCCTGCGACGCAGGGGTGTTCGGGCACGAAAAGATATTTATTTCAAATTATTCTTTACAACGGTTGCGGATAACCACCGCAGCAGCAACCACAGACAGCATCAGGGCAAAATATACCCAATACGAATTATCCGCCGTGTCGGGGATCTCGGGAAAGAAATGAGCCGTTTGCTCAGATCGAAAAGCGTCCAGTCCAGGGGAGGTAAAATAAGGTTCACCCTCTCCTTCATAAGTAAACGTCATCACAAGGTTATCAAAATACTGATCATCTGTTAACGTCAAGCTCAAATCATCGTTTATGACGAAATACATATGGTGAGGAAGGCCTGCCCACGCGGGAGAAATTTCCTTATTTCTATCCAGAAACGCTTTGTTTATCGATTCATACACTTCAGCAAAAACCACACCGTCGGACACAGTAAAGCTATTTAAGTAATAGTCTATTTCGCAATCGGCAAACTCCCAACCAATACTTTCAATCCCCTCAACGTATATAGCCGTTGCTTGGGTTCTTGATTTGATAGCTTCAAGCATTTGTTCGCTATAATAATTATTCGTGTCAACCATTGTTTGAGAATCATTATTCAAATAATCATTCTCCCTATACGCAAAATAGTGATTTAGGATTTCAACGATCTTCGTTTCCACACCGCCGTCATCAGCATTTGCAAACATTGGCACACAAAATACAACAACTAAAGCAATCACCAATCCCAAAGTAATAAGGATTTTATTTTTTCTCATACTCTTTACCCCTTTCATATTTTCCTCAAACATATTATATCACACCCAAAAGTCACATGTCAATACTCTTTGTTCAACATAAAAACTTCGTAAAATATTAAATATTTGAGATTGATATGTTCACATTCGTATGGTATAATGGTAAGGTATGACCGATAAATAATGAAGAAAGGAGTTGTTTTTTATGGATAAGATTCAGATGACCACGCCTCTTGTGGAAATGGACGGGGACGAGATGACCCGCGTTCTCTGGAAATACATAAAAGACATACTGCTCACTCCCTATATAGACCTTAAGACCGAGTATTACGACCTGGGTCTTAAAAACCGCGACCTTACCGACGACCAAGTTACGGTGGACTCGGCAAAGGCCACCCTTAAATACGGCGTTGCGGTAAAATGCGCCACCATCACCCCAAATGCAGACAGAGTTAAGGAATACGACCTTAAGCAGATGTGGAAAAGCCCCAACGGCACCATAAGAGCCATACTTGACGGCACGGTGTTCAGAGCCCCCATTACCGTAAAGGGCATCACTCCCTTCGTTCCCACCTGGAAAAAGCCCATAACCATCGCCCGTCACGCCTACGGCGACATATACAAGGCCACCGAAATGAAGGTACCCGAGGGCTCAAAGACGGAGCTTCTGGTAACCAAGCCCGACGGAAGCGAGGAAAAGGCGGAGATATTCACCTTTAAGGGCGACGGCATCATAATGGGTATGCACAATACCCAAGCCAGCATAAAGGCCTTTGCAAAAAGCTGTTTTGAGTACGCCCTTTCCACAAAGCAGGACCTCTGGTTCTCTACGAAGGACACCATTTCAAAGAAGTACG
>JAZSCR010000180.1:0-7373 GCA_045530715.1 Eubacteriales bacterium | reverse complement strand
ATTTGAGATATCCGTCCAGGTCGGTATAGGAGCTATCGGCTATAACTGCCGAAACGTGGGGGCTTTCGCATCCTGCAGTAATGGCTGCCGCGCCGCCGAAGGCCCAACCGAATAGGGTTATCTCTGCATCGGGATTCATTTTGTGAATAAAGTCCACTACCTCTAACAGCTCGTCCTTTTCCTCTGCGCCGAAGGTGTAATACTTGCCCGCAGACTCACCCGATCCCGAGTAGTCAAAGGCCACGACGTCGTAGCCGTTATCAAGGAGATGTCTGTAGAAAAATACGCCGTCGTTTTCGGTGGATTCCCTGGAGCTTTCGTAGTTGTGGGAGAATATTATTACCTTATCTCCCATAACCTCCACGTCTCCCGAAGCGGGAAGATACCAGCCTTCAAGGGAATAGCCCTCTTCCGTGGGAACGGAAATGTATTCAAAATCCTCTATGCCCGCGTTTAAAGGGGAGCTTATGACTCCCGATCTCATGGGGTCAATAACGTTTATCGCCCTACCGTAGGCAATCAAAAGCCAAACTGCTACCAGCAGTATTACAAAGAATACTACGGCCAGAGAAAGCATCTTCTTTTTGTCTGCAGGGGAGTATTTAGGCCTTTCCTTTTTGGGTAAAGGTCTTTTTTGTTTAGTTTTACTTGACATACTGCTTTTCTCTACCGTGAACTATCAGAATTTTATCAGCTCGTTCTGGTCAAGAAGCTTTTCACCCTTTTCCAGTAAAAGCTTTGCCGTGCTCTCCGCATCCTCGACCCTTATAATAACGTACGCCGCACTGTCTATGGTTCCCGTGAATGCGTACATATATTCTATGCCTATTTCCTTCTCTGTAAGGTGGATAAGGGATTCGGAAAGGCCGCCGGGAGTGTCGCTTATTCTTATGGCGATAACCTGGGTCAGGGATACTGCAAAGCCTGATTCCTTAAGAACGGATTCTGCCTTTGCGGTGTTGTCAACTATAAGACGGAGTATACCGTAATTGGAAGTGTCTGCCATCGATAAGGCTCTGATGTTAATACCGTTGTCTGCAAGGGTCTTTACTATTTTTGCAAGACGTCCCTGCTTGTTTTCCATAAAAATGGATATCTGAGTAATAGTCATAACTTTACCTCCAATTTATATTTTACGTCTGTCTTCCACGCGCTTTGCTTTGCCTTCGGAACGCTCTATGGTCTTGGGTTCTACAAGGCGAACCTTTACCGCAATACCGAGAGTGGATTCTACCGCAGCCTTAACCTTGCGTTCGGTTGCTTCGATATGCTTAATGGTATCGGAGAAGATAGCGGGATCCATTTCAACAAGAAGCTCCATAGTGTCAAGGTTATTTATTCTGTCAACGATGATCTTGTAATAGGGGGTAACGCCCTCTTTTATCTTAAGTAATACGTCTTCTACCTGAGAGGGGAATACGTTTACGCCTCTGATAATGAGCATATCGTCACTTCTGCCTATGGGCTTGGACATTCTTACGGTGGTTCTGCCGCAAGCGCACTTTTCGTGGGTAATGGTAGCTATATCGTGGGTTCTGTATCTGATAAGGGGGAGCGCTTCCTTGGAAAGGCAGGTGAATACAAGCTCGCCGGGCTGGCCGTCGGGAACGGGCATACCCGTGTCGGGGTCGAGTATTTCGGGATAATAGTTGTCTTCCTGAACGTGCATACCTGCCTGAGCAATACACTCACAAGCAACGCCGGGGCCTGCTATTTCGGAAAGACCGTAAATATCGTAGGCCTTAATGCCCAAAAGGCCTTCTATCTCTTTTCTCATTTCCTCTGTCCAGGGCTCTGCACCGAAAATACCTATCTTAAGGTTTGTATCTTCGGGCTTTATGCCGTTTTCCTTAAGGGATTCTCCAAGATAGAGGGCGTAAGAGGGAGTACAGCAAATAACTGAGGGCTTGAAGTCCTTGATTATGTTCATCTGTCTTGAGGTGTTACCCGTGGATGCGGGGATTACCGCCGCTCCAAGCTTCTGGGCTCCGTCGTGTAGTCCGAGACCGCCGGTGAAAAGACCGTAACCGTAGGATATGTGGAAGATATCTTCCTTTGATGCGCCGATGGCTACAAGACCTCTTGCAACGCTCTCGGACCAGTTTTCAAGGTCGTTTCTGTTATATGCAACAACTGTCTGCTTACCCGTAGTACCCGAAGAGGCGTGTACTCTTACAATGTCGGTCATGGGAACTGCCAACATGCCGTAGGGGTAGTTATCTCTCAGGTCGGTCTTATAGGTAAAGGGGAGCTTTACTATATCGTCGATGGACTGTATATCGTCGGGAGTCACGCCCGCCTCGTCAAAACGCTGTTTGTAAAGGGGTACGTTTTTATATGCGTGAGCAACCAGCTTTTTAAGCTTTTCGGACTGTATTTTACGCATTTCCTCACGGGATAAGGTTTCTATTTTTTCGTTATAAAACATGAGTTTCATCTTCTTCCTATTATTTGCTTGCCATTCCCAGTTCAAAGGCTTTAAGGTTTATATCAATAAACGCGGGCTTTACGGTGGTTCTTATGGCGTTTTTAAAGCTTTCGGGGTCAATTCCCAAATATCTTGCCGTTACACCGAGAAGTGCCACGTTTGTAGCCTTTGAAGAGCCTGCCTGCTGTGCAAGTGAGAGGGCATCGCAACCTACCACGGTCACTCCCATATTCTGAAGCTTTTCAAGTATATCTTCGGGATAGCCCATAGCTCCCGTAACCACGGGCATGGGGTCTATCTGCTGGGTGCTGGTTATAATGGTGCCGCCCTTTTTAAGATAGGGGAGCCATCTTGCGGCTTCAAGCTGTTCAAAGCTTATTACGATATCGGCTACGCCCTTGTCGGAAATGGGAGCGTCAACCTTTTGGCCGTATCTGACGTATGTTACAACCGAGCCTCCGCGCTGGGACATACCGTGTACTTCGGATATTTTTACGTCGTAGCCTTCGCTTATGAGTACGTTACCAAGGAGCCTTGAAGCCAGAAGAGTACCCTGGCCGCCAACTCCCACTATAAGAATCGTCTTTACATTCTCGTTCATTAGTTTTCTCCTCCGATGGCGTTGAATTTGCACAGGCTTGCACAGAGTCCGCATCCTACGCAAAGGGTAGGATTGATGTGAGCCTTGCCGTCCTTCATGGAAATGCAGGGACAGCCTATCTTCATACAAGCCTTACAGCTCTTACACTTATCTCTGTCGATAACCATGGCGGGCTTTATCTTTGCAGACTTGAGAAGTATGCAGGGACGACGGCAGATAATTACGGTGGGTTCGTCTCTGTCAAAGGCATCTTCGAGGAGCTTTTGGGTATTTTCGGTATCGTAGGGGTCGGTAACGAATACGTTCTTAATGCCTACTGCGTGGCAGAGGGCCTCAACGTCTACCGAGGTAGTCATATCACCCTTGAGGGTAACGCCGGTGGTGGGGTTCTGCTGATGACCCGTCATACCGGTTATGGAGTTGTCAAGGATAAGAACAACGGAGTTTGAGTTGTTATATGCAATATTGATAAGACCCGTAATACCGGAATGAATAAATGTACTGTCACCGATAACCGCAACTGCGCGCTGCTTTCCGCCGCGAGCCTTGTTATAGCCGTGGAGACCTGATACGGAGAAGCCCATACATACGGTGGTGTCCATAGCGTTAAGGGGAGCCGCAGATCCGAGAGCGTAGCATCCGATGTCACCGTTTACAAAGACCTTCATCTTTGCAAGGGTATAGAATATACCTCTATGGGGACATCCGGGGCAGAGTACGGGAGGACGTACGGGAACTGCTTCGGGGAAGGTAGCGGATTCAAGTTCTTTTCCGAGAATAGCCTTTGCTATTATCTCTGCGGAAAGTTCGCCCAGAAGGGAGAATACTTCCTTGCCGATAACGTCAAGGTTAAGGGACTTGCAGGCGGTTTCGATAAAGGGGTCAAGTTCTTCTACGACGTATACCTTCTTGTGCTTTTCGCAGAATTCTTTAAGCAGGTTTGCGGGAAGGGGATATGTAACGCCCAGTTTAAGGTAAGAAACCTTATCGCCCAGAGCTTCTTTTGCGTACTGGTAGGCAATACCGGAGGTGATAACGCCTATATCGGAGCCGTTGTATTCGGTCTTGTTAAGGTCACAGGTGTTAGCCCATTCGCTTATGGCAGCCTGACGCTTTTCAACCTCAACGTGGCGGGCTCTTGCAAAGGCGGGAACCATTACGAATTTCTGGGGATTCTTTTCGTAGGGTCTGTTTTCAAGCTCTACTCTTTCGGAGAGCTTTACGAGAGATTGAGAGTGAGCAACTCTTGTGGTAAGACGGAGAAGGACGGGAGTGTCAAACTTTTCAGAAATCTCAAATGCAGCCTTTGTGAATTCAAGACATTCTTCCGAGTCGGAAGGCTCAAGCATGGTAAGCTTTGCGGCCTCTGCGTAGTGACGGGAGTCCTGCTCGTTCTGGGAGGAGTGCATACCAGGGTCGTCTGCAACAGCTATAACAAGACCGCCGTTAACACCCGTATAGGCTACGGTAAACAGGGGGTCTGCGGCAACGTTAAGACCAACGTGCTTCATACCCGCAAATGCTCTCGCGCCGCCAATGGATGCACCGATAGCTGTTTCAAGGGCAACCTTTTCGTTTGGAGCCCATTCTGCATATACCTCTTTATATTCGGCGGCAAACTCCGTTATTTCCGTGCTGGGGGTACCGGGGTAAGAGGATACTATTTTGCATCCACCCTCATATATACCTCTGGCAACGGCTTGATTGCCGAGTAATAATTTCTTTTCGTCCATTATATCATTGACCTTTCTTAAAGTACCCAAGGGTACAGTTCTGCTTATACTATTTTATTATACTATATAATTAGAGTAAAATCAAGTCTTTTAGCGATTTTTTACACTAAAGTGGTTCAAGTTTGCCGAATGTTCAAAAAAATCCGCCCTTATTTTACGTCGGGAGATAAAAAATCTGTTGACAATGTCACAATAAAGGGGTATACTGTTAAGGATTAATGCGTAAGGAGTTCAATTATGGACAACAGACTTAACGATAAAACCCTCTATCTTCTTGATATGGACGGCACCCTTTACTTTGACGAAACCCCCATCGACGGCGCTCTGGAATTTATGAAGAGCCTTGAAAGAAGAGGTTGTGACTTTGTCTATATGACTAACAATTCCTCAAAGTCTGCCGACGATTATATAAAAAAGCTGGAAAAAATCGGCTTCCCCGCAGGCCCCGAGCATATGTTCACTTCGGGTCAGGCCACATGCCAGTACCTCAAGAGCGTAAAGCCCAACGCCCGCATATACGTTGTGGGTACCGAATCCCTTAAAAACGAGCTTCGCAAGAACGGATTTGATGTAATAGAGGACGGTTCTCTTGCCGTTGATATGCTTCTTATAGGCTATGATACCGAGCTTACTTATCAGAAACTTAAAGATGCCTGCAACTACCTCTGTGAGGGCGTTCCTTATTACGCAACCAACCCCGACGTGGTTTGCCCCGCCCCCGGCGGAAGATATCTTCCCGACTGTGCAACAATGTGCTATATGCTTGAAAAGGCAACGGGGCGCACACCCATGTATATAGGCAAACCCCGTAAGGAAATGGCTCTTTCCGCTATTGCGTTTAAGAACAGCACTCCCGACAAGGCGGTACTCGTTGGTGACAGACTTTATACCGACATTAAGTGCGGACTTAACGCGGATATTCTTACCGTTCTCGTTCTTTCGGGCGAAAGCACAATGGAGGATATAGATAAGTTCGACATTCATCCCCATATCATCGTGGACAGCGTTAAAGACTTGATTCTGTAAAAGAAAATAAAGCAAAAAAATGATGCCAAACGGCATCATTTTTTTATCTGAATTTTACTCTGTCTCTGTTTTCGGATTTGGCTCTGCGCCTTTTTTTGCTGTTTATCATCTGTGCTAAAACGATATAGAACACGATTATCAGCAACAAGGTTATTGCCGTTGCAATAAAGTATTTGTTGGAGAAGAAATCGGTTATATATTTTGTGTACTGAGCCACAATATCAAGCTCTATGGTGGTCTGGGCTATAAGATTAACCTCTCCCACAAGCTGTCCGTCGTACATAACGGTCATTTTACCTATAACTTGCCCTTTCTTGATGGGGGCTGTGAGCTCAGAGGGAATATCTACTATATTCTGAACCTCCTGCATATCGGCACTTTTAGGCAAGGAAATGGCAATTTCCGCATCCGTAGCAACCACAACGTAGTCCCTGTTTTTGCCTAACTGTACGGGAATTTCCCTTACGGGCGCATTCTTTTGCACAATGGTAAAATACTGATACTCGTTTATTGCAAACACCAGCATTTCCTTCATGTCCGCATAGGTTTGGCCAATATTTTTCGATGATATTGCCACGCAGACAAACCTTACGCCCTTGTCCTCTGTCATGCTTACCATAGAAGATCCCACGTTTGCATCTCCGTAGAGGGCGAGGCCGGAGGCTTTTCTGTAATAATAGGTGGAGCCGCTGTCTATAAGACTGTTTCTGGTATATACTTTTCTTGTTTTTCCGTTTACTTTAAGGTCTGCATATCGGAGATTTGAGCGTTCGATTATGTAGTCCAGAGAAAGTGCGTGACAGGCAATGATAGCCGCATCGTGAGGGGTGGTATAATTAAGAGCCGAACCCATATAATATCCCGTTACGTTTGCAAAATTAGTGCTTGTAGCACCCAAAGACTGAGCCTTTGCGTTCATTCTTTGATAGAAGGAATATATATCTCCCTCTGACAGATGAAGGGCTATGGCCACTGCGGCCTCTTGGGAGTTGCAGACGAGGACGGCGTTCATAAGGTCGCCCAGAGATATTTTATCTCCGCCCATGATCCCTGCAGAGGACATCTGGGGGGTGAGGGATTTCGTCTTGTCGTGTACGGTTATGACGGTATCCAGCGGAATACCCGATTCCACCAGCAAAATGCAGGTCATAAGACGGGGAAGAAATCCGCAGAAAACTATATCGTTTGCGCCCTTATCGAAAAGGACGGTGCCTGTTTCCATATTGACTATTATACCTTTTTCGGCAACAACCTGGAGCCCCTCTTCGGTCTGCTCTGCAGAGAAGGGGACTGAAATCATCGAAAGGCATATTATAAATGCGGCAACAGCCGCGAAAAATCTTCTGGTCTTGTTCATTGCTCGTTCAAAATAATTAAAATGAAGTAAAAGTATCACCTATAAATTATAACATATAACCAAAGGTTTTGGCAATACGGAAAGTTTGAATTTTTTATATATTTTTGTTGTAGTATATAAATTTCTCTCCGCCGCATATATTTGAATATATCAAATAAAGTTTCGGAGGAATTTATGGAAGTAGAACTTGCGTTCTTTATACGAATGGCCTTTCTGGCCTCCTGTATA
>JAZSCR010000169.1:0-3385 GCA_045530715.1 Eubacteriales bacterium | reverse complement strand
TTATGGGCGAGCCCCTTACCCACCCGAGGTTATATGAGTTTATTGGGGCGGCCACCCAAAAGGGTTTTAAATCCGTAATAACCACAAACGGCACCCTTCTGTCGAAGATGGGAGAGGCTCTTATTGCCGCAAGCCCCCATAAGGTCAGCATTTCGCTCCATAGCCTTGAGAATAAATATACCGATTTTGATAGGTATATGACAGGGGTAACGGAATTTGCCCTCGCCGCTTCGGATAGGGGAATAATCGTTGTTTTAAGGCTCTGGAACAGAGGCGTTGACGGGGGACTCAATGATAAGGTGCTTAACTTTTTGAAAGAGAAAATTGAGGGCGACTGGTCAGAGAATACCAGAGGCATACGCATCCGCAACAGGCTCCATCTTGAATGGGGCGACCGCTTTGAGTGGCCCGATACTCAGGCTGAACTGCAAGGCGACGAGGTATTCTGCTACGGCCTTCGTGACCATTTCGGTATCCTTTGCGACGGCACCGTGGTACCCTGCTGCCTTGACAGCGACGGGGTCATAAATTTGGGTAACGTCTTTACCCAAGATCTCTCGGAAATACTCGCCTCACCTCGTGCCAAAGCCATTTTTGAGGGGTTCAGCAACCGAAGGGCCGCCGAGGAACTCTGTAAAAGATGCGGCTACGCCCAAAGGTTTTCCTTGGGAAAGTGATAAAATTGTTAAGTTCCCGTTTATGGGGCGGAAATGCTTGACAAATTCAAATTGTTTTGGTATACTTGTTAGGAAATAAGTTGAAAAGGAGATTCTAATTATGGAACCTATCAAACTTGGTATAATCGGTCTTGGCCGTGCAGGTAGAGGTATGCACCTTAAAGAGCTTGCAGGCAAAGAGGATATGTATAAAATAGTAGCCGTTTGCGACCTTATTGAGGAAAGACGCAACGAAGTTGCAGAGCAGTTCGGCTGCAAGGCTTACGAAAATATGGACGACCTTATCAACGACCCCGAAGTAGAGCTCGTTGACATCGCAACCCGTTCCTGCGACCACTACGCTCATGCAAAGAAGGCTCTTCTTGCAGGAAAGAACGTTTTCCTCGAAAAGCCCATGAGTATGGAAGCCGAAGAGGCTGAAGAGCTGGCTCGCCTCGGCGCAAGCTACCCCCGTCTTTTCATCAGACATAACCGTCGTTGGGAAGGTAAGTTCACCCAGATCAACGAAATTATTGATTCGGGTATCCTCGGTGACGTATATGAGGTTAAACTCACCAGAAACAGCTTCCAGGTTCGTAACGACTGGCAGACCATCAGCGAATTCGGCGGCGGCCAGCTTCTTAACTGGGGCCCCCATATCGTTGACCACGCCCTCAGATTCTGCGGCGACCATTATAAGGATATGATGGCTCAGACCAGACAGATCAACGCTTCCGGCGACTGCGAAGACGTTATCAACGTAAGCTTCAAGGGTATCAATAACCGTATAGTTAATATGGAGATCGTTTGCGCGGCAGCACTCGACACTCCTCAGTACATAGTTTACGGTAACAGAGGCGCTCTTATCGACAAGGGCAAGACTCTCGCTCTTAAGTACGTTAAGCCCGGTGTAGTTATCCCCAAGAAGGCTCCCGATGCAGGTACTCCCATGGGCGGCTTCGGCGCTCCTCCCGCGATTGAATGGATCGAGGAAGAGATCCCTGCAAGAAAGGACGAAAGACTCGACCAGACCTGGGGCGCTATCTACGACGAGATCAGAAACGGCAAGCCTTACCTTATCAAGCTTGACGAGGCCGTAGAGGTTATCAGAACCATCTGCGCTATCAGAGAACAGGCTGCTATTGACTAATAATAAGAATACGGGACGCTATGTTTTTAGCGTCCCCTTTTTATAAATAAGGTGAAAGTATGATCTATAAGCGCGTATATATAATCGGTGTTGACGGCGCAGGTAACTTTTTTGACAAAACCCCAACACCCGCCATGGACAAAATAATGGAAAACGGTGCCGTTACCTATAATATGACCACCTCCCGTCCCACTATAAGTGCCCAATGCTGGGGATCTATGTTTCACGGAGTAGATGCTGACAGGCATAGGCTCAACAACAGTATTGCAGGGCAGACCCGATATGCAAACCCCAGATTTCCTTCATTTATGAAGGTTATCAGGGATGCCGAGCCAGAGGCCTTACTTGCGTCCTTTTGCTGTTGGGGTCCCATAAATTACGGGATAGTAGAAAACGACATCGACGTTGTTAAGATCAAGGCCGATGATGATCTTCTCACCCAAAAGACCTGTGAATATCTCGGGCAGAACGACCCCAAGGTTCTCTTCGTTCATTTTGATTCCGTAGACAGCGCAGGGCACAGAAACGGCTACGGTACCCCTGCTCACCTTTCTCGGATAACCGACGTGGACGGTATGATTGGGCGCATCTACGCTACCGCTGAAGAAAAGGGCTATGCCGAAGATCTGCTTTTCATAATCACCTCAGACCACGGCGGAACTCCTCCCAACGAAAACGGCAGAGGATCTCACGGCGGAGATTCGGATGCTGAAAAGATATGTCTGCTTGCCGCATGCGGAAAATCGGTTAGAAAGGGAACCATAGGCGAGTGTAATATAAAGGACGTGGCTTCCATAGTTCTCTCTGCATTCGGCCTTGATCAGCCCGATACCTGGACCTCAAGAGTACCCGAAAACCTTTTTGCCGATATTGTCGGCGGTGGAGAAAGACCCGTAGAGCCTGATTTTGAGCCGCCCAAGGCAAGACTTCACATAAATGTCCCTACTCCCCAGAACAGTCTTTCTGTGATTGAAGGCGTTATCGGTCAGGTCAAGGCGTATTACCCCTTTGACGGCAATACGAAGGACCTGAAGAATGGACGTGACTTTGAGTACGAGGGCAAGCTTTATTATACTGATGGATACCACGGAAGCTGTGCAACCCTTGATGATGGGCAACTTATTACTGATATCCCCTTTGGAGCTGAGGATTTCAGTATTTCGTTTTGGGTAAGGCTTAGTCCTCCTCCTGTCGTAAATCGTCTTTTATCCAACATGTCCTTCGACGAGGCAGGGAAGAGGCTCGGATTTACTCTTACCATGCTTCCCGACTGTATAGAAACAGTGCTTTACGGCAGGGAGGGTAAAAGAAGCAACAGCACCGTATCCTATCCCGAAAATGAGTATGACGGCTGGATGCATTTTCTTGCTTCAGTAGACAGGGCAAACAAGAAATTTGCTATATATACTGATTTTAAAAAGGTCGGGGAATACACTATTTCCGACAACCATACTGATTTTTCTCTTGACGGTGGAAGGCTCAGAACTCAAGAGGGCGGTATGTCCTTATCCCTTGACGAGCTTATAATCTCTTCCTCTCCCGTAACCGAGGAACAGGTGACTGCTCTCGGAAAATATTA
>JAZSCR010000064.1:0-4079 GCA_045530715.1 Eubacteriales bacterium | reverse complement strand
AATCTCGTTAATATTCCGGTCGTTAAGTCGGTAGGGAAGCAGGGAGGTTGGTATATAGGTAGTGGCAGGTATTTTTATTCTTATGAGGACGGTATCCGCCTTTTGCGCGGACGTGTTGACGGAAGATATGCCGACGGGTATGAGTTTACCCGCATTGAGCTTTTTGAAACCGAAGAAGCCAGCCAGCTGACTTATTATTTTAACTACGGACAGATACACGCCGCTTACGCCGACCTTTCTTTAGGCACGATTAGGTATAAGGGTAACGTGGAGTTGGTTTCTTTCCCCACTCTTGATTTTGTTTTTGCCGTTGTTAACGGTAAAAAAGAGTATCTCGCAGATGCTGAAATATCCAAAGCCATAAGTTATGCTATTGACCGTAAAGGGCTGTGTTACGAGGTGTTTGACGGCCTTGCGCTTCCCACCTGGCATCCTTTCTGTCCCGGTTGGGTGAAAACCCAGGAGGCAGGGCTCAGCGAGGATATATATTCGGTACAGACGGCAAATACTTTACTTCTTGACAGCGGTATCGGTTTTAAGGGGACCAAAAGGGCTTGGAAAAAGAAGGAAATAACCCTTAAGATAATCTGTAATACGGAGAGCGTAACTAAATGTGAAGCAACTCAGTATTTGGCTGACTGTCTTGAAAGTATAGGCTTTTCTACCCAAGTTGAGATACTCACTTGGTCAAACTACCTTAAGGCTATATCTGACGGTGACTTTGATATATATATCGGGGAAACTGTTTTAACTCCCGATATGGATATAAACGGAATTCTTTCGGATGGTATTTGTCAAAATTACCGTAAATATCCGGAGGATGAATATGGGATATCCTCTGTGGACACCTTAAAGGACGTTACTCAGGATTTTTATCTGGGCAATGCTGATATGAGGGACGTTGTTGCTGAATTTTTTGAGTGCCAGCCCTATATACCTCTTTACTATACCGAGGGCGCATTGGCTGTAAACAGAGTTATTGACGGTGACTTCCTGCCAAACGAGTCGAATATTTACAACCTTATCGAAACCTGGACTTTTGAATAAAACCAAAGGCTGCGGCAACCACTTGTTGCCGCAGCCTGTCTATATATGCAGATCTCAGGCCTGAATGGGGGATCTGCGGATAAATCAATTATTTAACGATAGGTTCTATCATACCGTAGTCGCTGTCTTTACGTTTGTAAACCACTTTTGTGGCGCCGTCGGCAGCGTCAGTGAATACGAAGAAGTCGTGGCCCAGCATTTCCATCTGAAGCACAGCTTCTTCGGGAGACATGGGTTTGATAACGATGCTCTTCGTTTTAATGATTTTGGTTTCCTCTTCGGGAACTTCGGCAGTGTAGCCTTCAAAACTGAAGTCACTGTCACGGAGTCGTTTTGACAGCTTGGTTTTGTGCTTCTTTATCTGGCGTACCAAGACGTCTACTACAACGTCTATGGCCTCTTTGAAGTCGGAGCCCACCTCCTGTGCTCTGAAGATGATGTCGTTGTAGTCGGCTGTTACTTCTACCTTAAATCTGTCGGCTTTTTCATGAGTGAAAACCACAGATACGGTACAGTCGCCTGCAAAGAATCTGGAGAGCTTGGAGAGTTTCTTCTCCGCATACTCTTTGGTGCTGTCGTAAAGATTGCACTTTCTGGAACTGAAGATGAACTGCATAGATTTACCACCTTTCATTCGGGAGGCAATATAGTGTCCCCACCGATGGTATTATAAACTTCCGAGCCTTTAAAACCCCTCTGTTTATGTCTAAAGTATAGCATAATTTTGAAAAAAAATCTATACGCAGGTTGCATAAAATTACATTTAAATGTATAAAAGTTTTTGTATATATTTTACAAAAGTGAAGAGAGGGCTGTTTTAGGGTTTTTAAGAGCCAAAAATTAGCATAATCTTCCTTGACAAAACCGAATATTAATGTTATAATTATAATTGTTATGAGTATAACTATGCCTTATGGCCGAAAGTGAGTTTTTAGTAATGAGTATAAAGATATGGGCGCACAGAGGTGCTTCTGCCTACGCTCCCGAAAACACAATGGAGGCTTTTGCCGAAGCGGTAGTAAGAAATGCCGACGGTATAGAGCTTGATATACATTTGACTGCCGATAACGTTATAGTCGTTGGTCACGATAATACCATAGACAGATGTTCTACAGGTACGGGAACTATTGAAGAGATGACTCTTGAGCAGCTTCGTTCCTACACCTACGGTAAATTTTATGAGAAGTATAGGGATGCGCGCATTCCTACTCTTGCCGAGGTCTTTGACTATATGAGAAACACTACGGCAGGTTTCATAAATATAGAGCTTAAGACGGGTTCTCACGGTGAAATAGAGCCCAGACTTGCAAAGCTTGTAAACGATATGAATATGCAGGAAAGGGTAATATACTCTTCCTTCAGCCTTGAAATGCTTGATTTGCTCAAAGAGATTGAACCCAGATCAAATATTGCGCTCCTCTACGGTACTGCTGTTGCGGGGGTGGATGATATAGTTGAACTTGCGGTTGCTCATAAAATGAAGGCGCTTCACCCCAATTACAAGGGTATTCTCGGTACTGACTTGGTTGAAAGATGCCGTAAGGTGGGTGTAGACGTTAACGCCTATACCGTTAACGACGCTGATGCTCTTATGAAGTGCTATGAAGAAGGCGTTCATGCCGTTATAACAAATTACCCCGATATTGCTTACGAAACCCTTGCTGAGTTTAATGCGAGGAAGTAAACATGAAGAAAATAATAAAGAATATTTTTGCGCTGACTGTTGCGTGTGTTATGGTTCTTTCTTTTGCCGGATGCGGTAATGGAAATGATACACCCAAACAGTTAAGCGAGGAGGAAATAGAAATGTCAGTAGAAAAACAGTTGGCTATGCCCGAAGTAGGGGAGAAGATAGCCGTAATCAAAACCAACATGGGTGATATAACCGTAAAGTTTTTCCCCGAATTTGCTCCCAAGGCTGTTGAGAACTTTCTTACTCACGCCGCAAACGGATATTATGACGGCGTTACCTTTCATCGCGTAATGAATGACTTTATGATTCAGGGTGGAGATCCCGAGGGTACAGGTCGTGGCGGCGAAAGTATCTGGGGTACCGAGTTTGAGGACGAATTTACTCCCGAACTTCACAACTTCCGCGGTGCCCTTTCTATGGCAAACGCAGGTAAGAACACCAACGGTAGCCAGTTTTTTATCGTTCAAAAGGGCCCTGCATCTCCCACAGAAGTTCAGATGTATATACAGTACGGATACATCACTTCAAGAGCAGCCGCTGAAGCCTATGTGGCAAACGGCGGAACTCCTTGGCTTGATAACGCTCATACCGTATTTGGTCAGGTAATAGACGGTATGGATATAGTTGACGCAATTGCAGCCGTAGCCGTGGATGCAAACGCTAAGCCTCTTGAGGCTGTAATTATAAACGGTATTGAAATCACCGAATATAAGGGCTGAGGAGGTATGCTGTAATGTCAAAAATCAGAGTAATGATATGGAACGAGTTCTATAAGGAGCGTAACCGTGACAATGCCCGTGCGGCTTATCCCGACGGTATTCACGAGCAGCTTAAGAGGGCTCTTTCTGCAGACGATCTTGAAATAAGTACTGCTTGGCTTGACAAGGACGAGGATCACGGTCTTTCCCAGGAAGTGCTTGACAACACAGACGTTCTTTTCTGGTGGGGCCACTCAAAGCACGGCGAGGTCAAGGACGAAGTGGTTGACCGCATATACAAGCGTGTAAACCAGGGTATGGGACTTATAGTTCTTCACTCCGGCCACCATTCAAAAATATTTAAGAGACTTATGGGTACTACCGGTAATCTGGTATGGAGAGACGTTGGCGAGCGTTGCCGTATTTGGTGTCTTGATCCCTCTCATCCCATAGCAAAAGGTGTTCCCCAGTATTTTGAACTTGAGCACGAAGAAATGTACGGCGAGAGATTCCATATCCCCACTCCCGATGATATCGTGTTTGCTACTTGGTGGGAAGGCGGCGAGCTTTTCCGCGGTGGCGTAACCTTTAGAAGAGGCTTTGGTAAGATATTCTACTTCCATCCCGGTCACGAAACCTAC
>JAZSCR010000013.1:0-8390 GCA_045530715.1 Eubacteriales bacterium | reverse complement strand
CGTAACCGAGCTGATACCATTCTCTGAACATTTCAACGAAGTTTCTGTTGGTTTCGTTGTCAAAGAGGAAGTGGTCGCCGGTAGCAGAGGTGTAATCGGAACCGTACTGCTCGCACATGGTAATGGACCAGTTAGCTTCACTGTCGTAGCCGAGGGGGATGCAGTTGGGGTCGATTCCCTTGATCTTCTTGCAAAGAGCTTCCATTTCTTCCCAAGTGGTGGGAGGAGTCAGACCATTTGCATCAAAGAAGGTCTTGTTGTAGTAAAGAACTTCAGTAGACTTGGAGAGGGGAAGAGTGTACATCTTGCCGTCGCCAAACTGCTTACCTTCTTCATAGTAACCCTGAATGAAGTCATCGATCTGTTCCTGGGTGAAACCGAGGGTCTCATGAGCGATGAGGTCGTCAAGAGTTACTACAGCCTTTGCCTGGTTGTAGAGAGCAACGTGGTCGGGGTAGCAGTATGCGATGTGGGGCTGGTTGCCAACGGTGATCTCGGTCTTGATCTGATCACGTACGTCATCGTAGCTGCCTACCTGCTCGTGTTCGATGTGGATATTGGGATAGAGTTTATTGAACTCAACGATGTAACGTTCAAGAACTTCACGGAGGTTAGCACCCATGGTGTGATAGAACTTGATGGTTACTTCGCTGCCGTCGTATCCGCCTTCGGGAATAACGAAGTCGGAAGCAACTTTAGTTGTGCCGCAACCTGCAAATGCAAACAGGCCAAGGCAGAGCGCGAATGTCAGAATGACTGCTGTAAGAATCTTTTTCATAATGACATTATCCTTTCTTTTGCCAAAATTTATTGATGCAATCGGCTTTTTTGCCTCATGCAATTATTAACCTTTTATACCGCTTCTCGATACGCCCTTCATTATGTATTTTCTCAGGAAGATAAATACGAGGAAGAGGGGGAGAGAAACTATGGCAACTGCTGCCATCTGTACGGGGATGTTTACGTCGCCCGTAGATTCTGTAAAGGCGTTTCTCAGACCGTTGGTGATAAGTCTGTGTTCCTCATCGTTGGCAACCAGTCTGGGCCAGATGTAGGAGTTCCATGCACCCATCATCTTAAGAATGGTAATGGAGATGAGGGTGGGGAGCGCCAGAGGAATCATAACCTTCCACAGATACTTCAAGTCGCTGGTTCCGTCAACCTTTGCCGCCAGATAAAGCTCGTTGGGTATCTGAAGGAAGTTCTGTCTTAACAGATAAATGTAGAATACACTTACCAGGAAGGGAACTATCAGTACGGTAAAGCTTTCCATCCAGCCAAAGGCGTTTACGGTGGCGTAGTTTGTAATGGTAAAGAGCTCACCGGGAATCATCATGGTTGCAAGAAGAACTGCAAAGAGAGCATTCTTTCCCTTGAATTCAAGTCTTGCAAAGGCGAAAGCCGAAAGTACAGTGATTACCAGGGAGAGAAGGGTGGAAACAAGACCTACGTACAGAGTGTTCAAGAACAGTCTGCCAAGCCCTGCCTGGTTAAAGGCTTCCACGTAGTTTGATAAAAGTATCTCTTTGGGGAAGAGAGTGGGAACGGAGAGTCTGTACTCGGACAGGGATTTTACTGAGGAAATTAGCATCCAATAGAAGGGGAAAATGATTATAATAGCCATTGCAATAAGGAATGCGTAGAGGAGAACCTGTACCATAACCTTAACGACCTTCTGCTGTGCGGATACTTTTTGCATGTTTCTTTCATGCATGGTTTTAATTTTTTCAGCCATACCGCACCTCCTCAGAAATGAGTCTTCTTCTTGCTGACATACAGGTTTATCATAGTAACGATAAAGATGATGCCGAAGAGGATAAGAGCCGCAGCACTTGCTCTGCCCTGATGATTTGCAAGGGCGTCGTAAATAAATCCGACCATAGTGTTAAGACGTCTGGGGTCGCCTGTGGGGCCCATATCGTCGCCGAATATACCTACTATGCTGGAGTATTCCTTGAACCCGCCGATAAAACCGGTGATAACAACGTAAGCCAGCATGGGGGAGAGCAGGGGAACGGTTATTTTGGTGAATACTCTTCTGCGGGGAGTGCCGTCAACCTTTGCAGCATCGTAATACTGCTTGTTTATGCTCTGAAGACCGCCGAGGAGTATGAGTATCTTAAAGGGAAGGGCATTCCACACGATATATATTACCATAACGGTGATATTTGCCCAGTAGGAGGAGCCGGAGTTTATCCAGTTAATTGCTTCTCCGCCAAAGAATTCAATTACGTTATTGACTATACCTGCGGTAATAATAATCTGATTTTCACCGCCGAATGCCGAGCCTACCATATTGAACATTGCCGCAAAAACCATACCGATAGCTATGGAGTTTGTAACGTAGGGCAGGAAGAATATGGTCTGCAGTAATCTCTGAAGGGGCTTAATAGCGTTCAGACATACTGCGATAAGCAGGGCAAGGATCGTGGAGATAGGAACTGTAAGTACACAAAGGAGCATTGTGTTTGTCAGGCAGGTTATGAAGTCCTTGTATTCAAGAACCTGAACAAAGTTGCCCAGACCGAACTCGTAGATTGTACCGCCTACGGCTCCCATGCTGCTGTACCCTTCAAGAAGGGCCATTCTTACGGTATTTACTATGGGCCATCCGGTGAAGATCAGAAGCAATATGATCGCAGGCGCCAGGTATATCCAGGCTTTCCATGGATGTTTGCTTTCAACCATATCATTTCACCTCAAAGTATATTCTCTTTTCATCTTCCTTGCTGAATAGGAAGACCTTATGGGGTTTAAGCGAGTAGTTAACGGTTGCGGATGCTTCTATCTTGTTGTCCGCATTAACTATGGAACGGATAACGGGATTAAGGGATGCTGCATTGGTGGATACGATACTTACGTCACGACCCATTACTTCAACGCTGTTCAGGTTGCACTTAAGAGGACCGTTGGGGTCAACAATGAAACCTTCGGGACGGATACCCACGGTAACCTTCTGGTCTTCAACGTTACCTACGGAAAGAACTTCGTCTTCACCGATGTAAAGCTTGCCTCCCTTTACTTCACCCTCAAATACGTTGATGGGGGGAGTACCGAGGAACTTGGCTACAAAGAGGTTTACGGGATCGTCGTAAACGTCCTGGGGCTTACCTATCTGCTGTACTACGCCAAGCTTCATAACTACTATCATGTCGGAGATGCTCATGGCCTCTTCCTGGTCGTGGGTTACGAAGATTGTGGTGATGTTGGTTTCCTTCTGGATACGTCTGATCTCTTCTCTTGTCTGGAGTCTCAAGCGGGCGTCCAGGTTAGAAAGAGGTTCGTCAAGAAGAAGAACGCGGGGGCGCTTAACCAATGCTCTGGCAATAGCAACACGCTGCTGCTGACCACCGGAAAGCTCGCTGGGCTTACGTTCCATAAGCTCGTCGATCTGTACCAGCTTTGCCGCTTCAAGGGATCTTTCCAGCATTTCGGTTTTGGACATCTTGTCCTTGCCCTTGAGGTTCTGCAAGGGGAACATAATGTTCTGCTTTACCGTCATGTGGGGGTAAAGCGCATAGTTCTGGAATACCAGACCTACGCCTCTGTTTTCAGCAGACAACTCGGTAACGTCGTCATCTCCGAAGAAAATCTGCCCACTCGTGGGTTTCTGCAAACCGCTGATCATGTAGAGGGTGGTACTTTTACCGCATCCCGAAGGACCGAGCAAGCCGATAAGCTTACCGTCGGGAATGGTAAAGGTGAAGTCGCTTACAGCAACTACCTCTTCATTGACCTTCTTGTTACGAGAGGGGAAGATCTTTGTTAAATTCTGCAAAACAACTTTCATAGAATCTTCCTTCCTTGGTTTATATAAAATGTTTTACACACACATTGTGTCGAATTAAATTAATAAGATGCCGTTTCGGCTTTTTCCGCCTGAAGCTTATTTTTGTAAGCGGTAAGCTCCTCGGTGCTTTCGAATATCATCTGGCTCTGCATATCCACCGTTACGGTGCTTGCCAGTCTGTCGTGAATGGGGGCGTTTGTTTTAGATGTTACCATAAGTACTATCTGCACTACAAGAAGCCCGCCTATAAGTATGAGCCCAAGATAACCGATAAGGTTGAAGTAAATCATTATAACGACAAGTACGGGCACCATGGTCTCCACGGTGTACTTGCCGAGTATTGTCCTCATAAACATAAATATGGGGGTGACCTTTACTCCGTCGGTTCTCATTACTCCTATGCCAAACACCTTTTTGCCCAAGGTCTGGCCGTTTTTGAGGATGAGGGGAACGATAAACTCAAGTATGAGATAACCGCCGAGAATACCAAAGGTTATCATAAGCAGGGTCAGATTTATGACCATTGTATAAACGTAACTTACCTCGTCGTCATTTTGCATGGCGGCGATAGCATCGTCATACACCTTCATCTCCTCTTCTGAGAGGGCGGCGTATTCCTCACTTGTTATAGAAAAATTAACACCGTATACAGATTCGTATTCCTCGTAGGCGGCCTCCAGTCTTTGGCTGTATCCGTCGTATCCGAGAACTGCGGAAAGAGCAAATATTAATCCTACGACAACTATACTCAATAGAATGACGTCACAGAGATATGCGGAAATTCGCTTCCACATATTTGCCTTTTGCAGGTCACAAATCATATATACGGCTCCTAATTTACTATATAATATATAAGCAAGATTATTATAGCATAAAATGTCGGATAATACAATGTCTTCTTAGTATTTTCACAAAAAAGCCACTATTTAATCCGCTATTATATTACCCTGATAAAGCAGTGTTTTTACATCACTCCTATGCTTTTCAATACCGACGTTGTGGTGTGGTTTGAGGGGGTGTATTTAAGGTCAGATATTTCAAAAGGAAGAGGGGCTTTTGAGCCTAATTTTATAAGGCGATAGTTTATATCAAGCCTATCCTTTGAGGCCATAATAGATTCCCTTATCGAGGGCTTTTTTATGGTCTCTGCCGCGGATATTATCTTTTCAAGAGTACCGAACTCTGCGATAAGTGCGGCGGCGGTCTTGGGGCCTACTTTGGGGGCTCCCTTTATATTATCGGATGTATCGCCTGTAAGGGATTTAAAGTCGGCGTATTTATCGGGGAATATTCCGAATTTTTCTTCCACGTCGGCGGGTGTCCAAATTTTTGTGTTTTCTCCTCTGTATCTAAGTACCGATACCGAGGGGGTTATGAGCTGAAAAAAGTCGCTGTCAAAGGATGCGATAACAACCTCGTTTCCTTCTCCGTATTTTAAGGCGTAGGATGCTATCCAGTCGTCTGATTCGCAGTCCTCAGTTTCTTTATGCTTTATTCCCATAAAATCCAGCGCTCTGTAAACGTCTTCAAGCTGGGAAAAGGGTGTTTCCGCTTCGGCTGTCTGACTAAAATCGGGGCGGTTTGCCTTGTATTCTTCATCAAGGTCTTTGCGGGCATTTTTGTGTTCTCCGTCAAATACCGCCACAACGTGCGTGGGATCTGTTAGCCTGATTATTTTAATCAAAGCACCCACGAATCCCAAAGTGCCTTGTATTGCCTTGCCTTGGCTGTTTACTATCCTCGAAGGCATACCGAAGAACATCTGAAAAAGGAGATTGCTGCCGTCTACAACTAAAAGCTTCATTAGCCCGTCCTCGCCGAAATTTTTGTCAATAGAAGTATACCATAAAGAGGGGAGGATGTCAATCTTGTTAAAACAAAAATAGCCGAGGAGATTTCTTCCTCGGCTATATGTATTTGTGTTATTATCCTTTGCAAATATCTGCTGTAGGCATAGCGTTCAGGTATTCGTCGGCAATATTTCCGGCCAGGTATTCGTAATAACCCTGGGCGGCTATCATTGCCGCGTTGTCGCCGCAAAGAGCTTTTTCGGGAAGATAAAGCTCAACGTTATTTTTCTCGCAAAGAGTAATGAGTCTATCTCTTAAATAGCCGTTTGCAGAAACGCCGCCTGCCACCGCAAGCTTTTTGGGAGTATGGTGCTTTGCCGCTTCTACAGCCTTGCCTGCAAGCACGTCAACAACTGCTTCGGTAAAGGATGCGGCAACGTCTTCCTTTGAATACTCCTCACCAAGCTGTTCTTTGTTGTGAACGTAGTTTATTATGGCAGTCTTTATTCCGCTGAAGGAAAAACAGTATGGCTCGTCAGGAAAGTTTACTCTGGGGAATCTTATGGCATCCTTGTTTCCGTTTTTAGCAAGAGCTTCTATTTTTACGCCTCCGGGATAGCCGAGGCCAAGAACTCTTGCGGCCTTGTCAAAGCATTCGCCTGCCGCATCGTCCTTTGTGGTTCCCATAATAGAGTATTCGGTGTAGTCCTTCACGTATACGATATGGCTGTGGCCGCCCGAGGCAATCAGAGCAGTAAATGGGGGCTTAAGTTCTTTATGGGTAAGATAGTCGGATGCTACGTGTCCTCGTAAGTGATGTACGGGGATAAGTGGCTTACCTGTGGCAAGAGCAAGACTTTTTGCAAAGGATACTCCCACAAGAAGGGCTCCGATAAGTCCGGGAGCATATGTAACCGCTATTGCATCTATATTTTCAAGGCCCACGTCTGCTATTGCCTTGTTTGCAAGATTAGTAATGGCTTCACAGTGGGCACGGGCGGCTATTTCGGGAACTACGCCGCCGTAGAGTGCGTGGGTGTCTATCTGTGAAGCTATATAGCTTGACAATATCTCTCTGCCGTCCTTTACCACCGCAACCGCGGTCTCGTCGCAGGAGCTTTCTATACCGAGTATGTTCATATTTTTTTGGCTATTTACCAGGTTACCTGCATCGTTATACCGTCTTCTCTGGGCTTCTGGTAAAAATCCTTTCTATGTGCTATTTTTATAAATCCGAGTTTTGTGTAAAGTGCTATTGCTTTACTGTTTGACTCCCTAACCTCCAAAAGAACGGAGGTACAGTTTTCTCCTTTTGCTATTGTCAAAAGGTCGTTTATCAGAGCTTCACCCAAGCCTTTTCGTCTGAAATCCTCTTTTACCGCTACTGAAATAAGCTCTGCCGTATCTCCGATAATGGAAAATACGGTGTGTCCCGCCACTGCGTTGTCTGCTTTTACCACTCTCACTCTGAAAAGAGGGTCGTTATGGAAGGAAGTAAGGTCGGATTCTGATAAGGGGATAGAGAAGTTTTCCCTTTGGCACTCTGCTATAGCGGAGTGGTGAGCCGGTTCTGCGTCCGATATTATAAAATCAGTTTTGCTGTTGTTCATGTTCGTTCTCAATCTCTATAAGGCGCTTTTCGATTGCGGCCTCAAGCTCGTCTGCCGCTTTCTCGTAAGCCGCCATATTCTGACCGTAGGGATCTTCGATGTCCTCTGTCGAAAGGGTGGAGGCCTTTTTGGTGTACTGGGGGTAAACGGTGAGAAGTCCGTCAAGATGTCTTTGGGTCATAACAAAGATGTAATTTGCCCATTTGCACATGGAAGGGGTAAGGGGCTTCGCTCTGTGGGAATCCATATCAATACCGCGTCTTTCCATAACCTTTACGGCGTTCATTGCGGGGAAATCTCCGTCAAAGGCGGTGAGTCCGGCACTGTCGGTACGGATATTCAGACCTCTGTCGGCAATCATCTTATCGGCTATAACCTTTGCCATAGGACTGCGGCAGGTATTTCCTGTGCAGATAAAAAGGATATTAAGCTGCTTTCTCATTTTTGTGTATCTCCTTTAATGGGCGTCAAACCAGTCTTTGCCTATGTCTACTTCGGCTACCAGGCTTACGGACAGTTTGGCGGCGGATTCCATTTCTGTTTTGAGTATATCTTTTACTTGGTTTACTTCATTTTCAGGGGCTTCAATGATAAGCTCGTCGTGTACCTGAAGGATAAGTCTTGACT
The DNA here is from genome assembly GCA_045530715.1 of Eubacteriales bacterium. Lineage (GTDB taxonomy): Bacteria > Bacillota > Clostridia > Oscillospirales > UBA644 > JAZQLP01. The sequence continues at coordinate 573 of JAZSCR010000013.1, read as the reverse complement.
TCAGGCCTTCTTTTTTAAGCCTGTCGCTGACTCTTACCATTGCTATTTTGATAATGTCTGCTGCCGTACCCTGAATGGGGGTATTCATACTGACTCTTTTTCCGAAGGCTTCGGTTACCTTATTTTTCGAGTTTATTTCGGGAACGTATCTTCTTCTTCCAAAGAGGGTCTCTACGTAGCCGCAACGCTTTGCCGCTTCTACCGTGGCTTCCATATATGCGGCAACGCCGCTGTACGTTCTCAGATATCCGTCAATATAGGCCTTTGCTTCTTTTCGGGTGATTCCCAGATCCTTTGCCAGAGAAAATTCTCCTATGCCGTAGACAATACCAAAGTTTACCGCCTTTGCGCGGCTTCTCATCTGGGATGTTACCATTTCAACGGGGAGCCCGAACACCTGTGATGCTGTGAGAGTGTGGATGTCGATGCCATTCTCAAAGGCTTCGCACATAGTAACGTCTGAAGCTATATGGGCGAGAATTCGGAGTTCTATTTGGGAATAGTCGGCATCCACCAAAAGGTGGCCTTCCTTTGGAACAAAGGCATGTCTTAAAAGTCGGCCGAGTTCCGTTC
>JAZSCR010000242.1:0-4728 GCA_045530715.1 Eubacteriales bacterium | reverse complement strand
CGGAAAGGCAATTTATTATGAACGGTAACAATATCACCGACGAGGGCAGAGGGCAATCCCTTCGCTCCCTTAAAAACGAATACAGAGAAAAATACCGTAAGGCAAGGGCGAACCTCTCTCCCGAGGAAAAGGCTCTTCTTGAGGGCAGAATAGCGTCTGCTTTTACCTCAACTATGGTATACAAATGCTCTTCCCAGATACTTCTTTACGCCTCAATGGATGACGAGATCTCCACCTGGGAGATTGCGAAAAAAGCGCTTGCCGACGGCAAAAAGCTCCTTTATCCCAAGTGCGAAGGGGAGCACGAAATGAGCTTTTATTACGCTTCTTCTCTTGAAGAGCTCAAGTCGGGAATGTTCGGTATTCCCGAGCCCACGGGCGGGGAAGTCTACCGCCCCAATAACGGCGACGTCTGTATTGTGCCCGGCCTTGCCTACGATAAATACGGCTACCGCTTGGGTTACGGCAGAGGGTTTTACGACAGATTCCTCTCGGGATTTTCGGGAGTGACCGTAGGCCTTTGTTATTCAAGCTTTATGGATTCCTGCCTTCCCCGAGGCAAGTATGACGTCAAGACCGACGTGGTTCTTACCGAAAAGGGAGTTTTCCCCCTTCAAAAAACAAAGTGACGGAAATATATGAAAAAGATATTTATAATTTTGGCCGTTTGCGTCCTTACGGTGGGTACTCTCACAGGACTCAATTTCGTTGACGGCATTCCTTACAGAGAGCTTGTATACGCAGGCATCAGCGCCCTCTACCTCATAGCGGGCAGTATAGCCCTCAGGGTGGTTACCCGCAAGACATCTACTGTAAAATACTTTAACCTAAAGCCCCTCCGTGTCAGAGATACCTTTATCTTTATTTGGATGCTTCTGGCCACCATTTCGGGTAGTTATATACTTAATTTTGCCGAGTTTAAGCTCTGGGCGCTTTTTAACGTGGAAATGCCCGTAAGCGACCTTTCGGGTATGTCTACGGATAACGTGTGGCTCATGTTCCTTGCGGTAGGCGTTATCCCCGCCGTTTTTGAGGAGCTTTTTTTCAGAGGGGCGGTTACCTCCTCCCTTCGGGATAATGGACAAGCTCTGGCCATTTTCGTTTCCGCAGGCTTTTTCTTCCTTCTTCACGGAAGTGTTTTCGGCGCGCTGTCCACAATTTTCGCAGGTGTTTGCTTCGGCCTTCTCACCCTGGTTACGGGTTCTGTTTTTGCGGCAATGCTTGCCCACCTGCTCAATAACATGATAACCTATCTCCTCAATCTTTACGCCGCCCGTCTGTCGGTCGTTGGCCTTGAGAGTATGATAGTTTACGCCCTGATTTTCGTATTTCTTCTCAGCGCTTACTTGGCGCTGTCATGTATATATAAAAAGTTTAAAAAAGAATCCCGCGGTAAGGTTACCGTATATAACGAAGGAGAACTTGTATGGGAAAAGCAGAGAGAATTAAAAGGAAAAAGCGTAAAAGACTCATAAAGCGTATCGTAGGCATAACCGTTTGTCTGCTGCTTGTGGGTGTTTTTGCTTACTTTGCATATATGGTTCTTGACGTGAACAACGACGTTCACGGCGACAGAGATTTCGGCTCCGAAGAGGTGTCTTTCACCGTTCAAAGCGGCGACACTGCTTCCGTCATAGCCGCAAAACTCAAACAGCAGGGTATCATCAAGTACGACTGGTGGTTTGAGCTTCGCGCAAAGCTTGACGGCGTTGCCACCAAGCTCCAGATAGGGGAGTACAGCTTCCGAAAGGACGCCTCCTATAACGAGATATTCGCCGCCCTTCAGGAATCCCGCGCCCGCGAAAGCGTCAGGATTACCTTCCCCGAAGGGTCTGATGTGGCTGCGATCATTGATATTCTCGTTTCCAAGGGAGTAGGATCCAAGGAAAGATACGAAATGATGATCAATAACTGGGATTTTGGCTACGATTGGCTTCCCGCCGCAGGCTCCGAAAACCGTCTTGAGGGATATATGTTCCCCGACACCTACGAGTTTTTCGTTGACGAAACCGAGGAAAGTGTTATAAAGCGCCTCCTTGATAACTTCAACTCAAAGATAATCAAAAACGGCATTGCCGACAAGGCAGAGGCTATTGGTATGACCCTCCACGAGGCCGTGACCCTCGGCTCCATAATCCAGAAAGAGGGTAATAGCTATGCGGAATTCGGACTTATATCCTCTGTGTTCCATAACCGTTTGGATATAGATATGAAGCTTCAGAGCTGCGCTACAGTAAACTACATTCTTCCCGTTGAACAGCGTAAGCCCGCCGTGTCCTATGAGGATATGCAGATAGACAGCCCTTATAACACCTATATGTACCCGGGTCTTACCCCCACCCCCATTGCAAATGCGGGCTATTATGCTATTCTTGCAGCAGTATCTCCCGAGGAGTCTGATTATCTTTACTTCTGTTCAGACGGTAACGGTGGTACTGTATTTGCAAAGACCTACGCCGAACATCAGAAAAACGTAAACAAGTATCTGGGTTAAAATTTTAAGCTAAAATGGAAAAAGACAGAATAGTTTATCCCTATATAACCGAATATCTCCGTAAGGTTCGACGTCCCAGAGATGGGAAATTGGGCGAGCTTGAGGCCTGGGCAAGGCAGGAGGGGTATCCCGTGTCCGAGCCCGAAACCTCAGACCTTCTTGAGATAATCTGCCGACTTAAAAATCCCCGAAATATCCTTGAAATAGGCACCTGCGTGGGCTTTTCGGCTCTGCTGATGCACTCCTGTTGCGGCGGCAGGATAACCACCCTTGACCGCTACGAGGCTATGTATTCGGTGGCGGAAAAGAACTTTGCCGACTTCGGCGCCGAGGACAGGATAACCCTTATAAAGGGGGACGCGGTGGATATTTTGCCCACCCTTACGGACAAATACGACCTTATATTTATTGACGCCGCCAAGGGGCAGTACCCCGTTTTCCTTGAAAACAGCCTTCGTCTTTTGGCACCAAATGGCATAATAATAGCCGACAACATCTTCTTTAACGGCTACGTGGCCGAGGGTAAGCCCGACCGCCACAGAAATAAGACCATAGTCACCCGCCTTGACGAGTTTATTACCCGCCTTGAGGCCGAAAAATCCCTCAAAACCGTTCTTTTACCCATAAGCGACGGAGTTTCGCTGTCATATAAGATTTAGGAGAAAAGGTATGATAAGAAAACCCGAACTTCTCGCTCCCGCGGGAGATTACAGAAGATTTTTATACGCCATTGAATACGGTGCCGACGCGGTATATATCGGCGGCGAGTGTTTTTCTTTAAGACAAGCCTCCACAAACTTTACCCTCGAGGAGATCGCCAAAGCCACCGCCTACGCCCACTCCCGTGGCGTAAAGGTCTACGTGGCGGTAAATACCGTGCCTCGTAACGACGAAATAGAGGAATATCCCGCCTACCTTGACGGCCTTGCCGCCGCAAAGGTTGACGCTGTAATAATAGGGGATATGGGTCTTTTTGCCATGACCCGTCGCCTCCACCCCGAAATGGAGATACATATTTCCACCCAGATGAACACCATAAACTACGAGGACTGCAATATGTGGTACTCTCTCGGTGTTAAAAGGGTTGTCCTTTCAAGAGAATGTTCTCTTGAAGAGATAAAGAGGATCCGTCAGAAGATTCCCGCCGATATGGAGCTTGAAGCCTTCTGCCACGGCGCTATGTGTATGGCTCATTCGGGCAGATGCCTTATTTCCGCATTTCTTACCGACAGAGACCCCAACCGAGGCGCCTGCACCCAGCCCTGCCGTTGGAAGTATTCTGTGGTCGAGGAGACCCGCCCCGGTCAGTATTTTCCCGTTGACGAGGACGAAAACGGCACCTATTTCTTCAATTCAAAAGACCTCTGTATGATAGAACACCTTCCCGATATGATAAACGCGGGTATTTCAAGCCTTAAAATAGAGGGCAGAGTCAAGACCGAGTACTACGTTGCCGCCGTTACCTCCGCCTACCGCAGAGCCATTGACGACTGCTTCGAGGATCTTGACCTCTTTGCAAAGAACCTTCCCACCTACCTTTCTGAGGTTGGAAAGGTAAGTCACAGAGCCTACGGCACGGGCTTTTATTACGGAAATCCCCTTGAAAAGGGTCAGAACTACGAAACGGGCGGCTATATTCGCGAGTACGAGGTTTCCGCCCTCGTTACCGGCTACGACAGCGTAAATAAGCGTATACATCTCGTCCAGAGAAATAAGTTCTCCGTAGGCGACACCGTAGAACTTATGCAGCCTGGAAGAGATCCCGTTGAATTTACCGTAACCGAGATGCGTGACAGCGAAGGGAACCTGGTATTCTCCGCTCCCCACCCCGAAATGAAGCTTACCGTACCCTACGGCCGCTACGTCCCCGACTTTTCCATAATCAGACGCGCGAAAATTTAATTTAACCGTATATTTTTACTGCCGAGAGTTTTCAGCTTTCGGCAGTTTTTCCTTTTCTGTGTATTTATTATATCACATAAAATGAAACTTTTCAATACACATATTGTGAATTTTATGTAATATTCTTTTTTTGCTTTAGGGCAAGGCCCCGCAGGGCATCCTTCTTCCTCTCGCCCGCAGGGGCGTACGTGCGCCTACGCGTATGCGTTCACGCGCGCGTGCGCTCTTTTTCTTTCTCTAACTCTTTCTCTATCTCTGTTTCTTTCTCTTCCTCTTTCTCTCGTTTCTCTTTCTTTCTCTCCTTCTTTTTTACTTCTTTCTTCTTTCTTCTT
>JAZSCR010000210.1:0-2542 GCA_045530715.1 Eubacteriales bacterium | reverse complement strand
CATTATCCTTTCTTTTTTTTTGATTAATTTTCGTAGGGGGAGCTTTCCCATGGGAAAGCCCGGCGAGCTCAGTTATTCAATCTGTATTGTTGTCGATCGATAAAAAAGATTATTCAAAATCAACTACAACGATTTCAAAATTCTGGAGCCAATCGCCATTGTTAGCATCAACGGGAACGTTTTCGTCGGGAACAACGGTGCCGTTCTTGATGTTAGCAAAGAGCTCGTTATACTGCTCAGCAGTAAAGGTGGTGAATCTGGAGGTAGCGATGGGAAGACCGGTAGCATCGTCGGATGCGCCGAGGTTCTGAGTCTTGCCTGCAAGTTCAGAATCCCACTTACCTGCGTAGAACTGTTCAAGAACGAGAGCTACGGATTCCTTAAGGCCCTTAACGGCACTGGTGATAACGAGTTCGGAAGCATAGGACTGGTCAACGTCAACGCCGATGATCTTAGCGCCGGGGTTGGCTTCAGCTGCAGACTTAACACTTTCAAACATAGAGCCGCCGCAAGCGAATACTACTTCGGTACCAACGCTGTACCAGCCGTTGATCTGAGCCTGGAGTTCTGCGGAACCGCTGAAGTTTGCGCCGTGCTGATAGCTGTACTTAACGGTTACTGCGCCTGCTTCAAGGCCGAGAGCCTTAGCAGCTGTGTCAGCGCCCTGAACGAAACCGTAGCCAAAACGGTTACATGCGGGATTAGTTCCTCCGCCGCCACCGGTGTAGCCGAGCTTTCTATAGCCGTCCATAACAGCTGCATAACCAGCAAGGTAACCGGATTCCTGTTCCTTGTAAACAACTGCAGTTACGTTGGGAAGAGCATTGCCTTCAGCGTCGGTAAGTGTCCAACCGTCGATGAATACGAACTTAACGTCGGGGTTTTCAAGAGCAACGGTGGTCATAGCGGTTGCCTGAAGGAAGCCGGGAGCAACGATAACCTTTGCGCCGTTGTTGATAGCCTGTCTCATAGCTGCAATACGGTCGTTATCGGTAGCATCAGAGCCGTTAGCGGGCTGATAATACTTATAAGTCTTGCCGTTTGCCTTAGCGTATGCTTCAGCGCCTTCCCAGGTACCCTGGTTAAAGCCTTTGTCCATAAGCTGTCCTACGTCAGTAACAACTGCGATCTCGTAAGTACTGCCGCTACAAGCAACAAGACTTACCATAGAAAGGAGCATGATGATACAGAGAACCAAACTTAATGCCTTTTTCATTTCTTTTCTCCTAATTCTTGGGGTATTCCCCTTTTTTGCATATTTTATGCTACTTATATTATAAACTAATTAATTCTGGCTGTCAATACTCTTGTTAAAAAAAATCCACCTTTTTTTCAAGTTTTTACCTAATAATGCAAAAATCCCCGACTTTATAGGTCGGGGATAGCTTTTATCAATATTAGTTTGCCTTAACAAACTCAGCCGCGTTCTGGCCGCCGATTATACTGTCCTTGGTAACGTTGTCAACAAGGTCGTAAACCTTGAGAACGTTTCCGCAGGCGTACACGCCGGGAAGATCGGTCTGGAAATCGTCGCTGACGGTAGGTCCGCCGGTGGCTCTGTCCATAGTAATACCTGCCTTGCGGGTAATTTCGTTTTCAGGAATGAGGCCTACGGAAAGAAGAAGGGTATCGCAGGGAATGTACTCTTCAGTACCGGTAATAACCTGGAAGTTATCGTCAACGTTTGCTACAGTAACGCCTTCAACGCGTTCTCTGCCGTGAATCTTAATAACGGAACGGGAGAAGTAAAGAGGAATACCGAAATCGTCAAGACACTGAACAACGTTTCTCTTAAGGCCTTTAGAGGTCTTCATTATTTCGAAAACGCCCTTAACCTTTGCGCCCTCGAGGGTCATACGACGAGCCATAATAAGACCGATGTCGCCCGAACCCATAATAACTACTTCTTTACCGGGCATATAGCCTTCTATGTTAACGTATCTCTGGGCGGTACCTGCGGTAAGTACGCCGGAGGGTCTGTCACCTGCTATACGGAGCATACCTCTGGTTCTTTCGCGGCAACCCATTGCAAGAATAACGGCCTTTGCCTTTATATAAAGAATGCCGTCCTTGGTGTTCATAGCCGTAACGGTCTTATATCCGTTTTCGGCCTCGGTAAGAGCAAGCACCATCGTATCGGTCTTTACCTTTATTTCGGTTTCTGCGAGCTTGTTTATATAGCGCTGAGCGTATTCAGGGCCCGTAAGCTCTTCCTTAAAAACGTGAAGACCGAAGCCTGCGTGAATACACTGACGGAGAATTCCGCCTATATGAGTATCTCTTTCAAGGATAAGAATATCCTTAACGCCCTTTTCGTAAGCGGCAAGTGCTGCGGCCATACCTGCGGGGCCGCCGCCTATAACGGCAATATCGGTGTATATTTCCATTGTTTTACCCTCCACTTACTGATTCTTGATTATCCAGGAATTTCCGCCGAACTTGGTTATCTCGGTCTTATCCCTGTTTAATTCGCGGGCAAGTATATCAACCACTCTGGGGCTACAGAAGCCACCTTGGCAACGTCCCATACCTGCTCTTACAC
>JAZSCR010000117.1:0-6204 GCA_045530715.1 Eubacteriales bacterium | reverse complement strand
TTCTTTCTTCTTTCTTCTTTTTTGTTTCTTTTTTCTTCTTTCTGCTTTCTTCTTTTTTTCTTACGATGTTACGCTTTGCTTTACAAAATGAAAAATCAAAAACTCGATATTTCCCTTTATTTACATAAAAATCGCTATTTTGACTTTGCTGATTTTGTAAAGCATATTTCCCTTTGTTCCGGAGGTTTGTACTCGTTCCTTTGGGATGAGTTTGCAAAGAGAAAAGGGCGGGGAGACAAGCCCACGCCCTACGTAGGTTTAATTTAAATGTTAGAAAAAGTTCACCTACTGTGACAAAATTCTTAAATTTTCAGGGATGCCCGTCCCGTTTGTGATAAAAATTTAGAATAAAATTCACTTAATGTGACGATAAATTTTATTCAAAGTTCCTATTTCATAAACAGCTTAAGTATCCCTCTCAAAAACTTCGGTGCCTTGATTACCTTGATCTTCATAACCTCTTCCTCCTTAATTCGTTATTCATCTTCATTTTATGCCAAAACCTCTCCTTGCGTTCTGCCGTCAATTTCGGCGCAAAAGTGAACTATTTATAAATTATCTCCTCCACCTGTTGACAAAAGAGGCAGAATGTGGTATCTTATATACAGTTTTTAGCACTCGAACGTGCTGAGTGCTAAAAGAGGCGTTTTTAGTTTAGTTGAAACGAGGTGCTACTCCTTGGAACTTGATCAACGAAAACAGAAAATACTGCGAGCCGTTGTAAACACATATATTGTTACGGGCGAGCCCGTGGGTTCAAAGGCTCTTTTGGCAAGGGAGAATCTCAACGTTTCCTCCGCTACGGTAAGAAACGAGATGAACGACCTTGAAAAGCTTGGCTATCTTGCCAAGACCCACACCTCTTCGGGTCGAGTACCCTCAAACGAGGGGTTCCGCTACTACGTAACCACCTCTCTTCCCGCATATAACCTGACGAGGGAGGAACTGAGTATCCTTTCGCCCGACTTTGGCGCCTGCGCCAATCTTGACGAGGCTATTCAAAGCACCGTTTCCTCCATTGCAGAGTTTTCAGGTTGCGCCGTCTTCGGCCTTTCGGCAATGTGTGACGACGGATGCTTCCTCTTTGACGTTGCCGCCGCAGGGCGCAGAGCTCTGGTTATTATGGCGGAGGCCACAACGGGGGCTGTAAAATCTCGCTTTGTCCGTATAAAGAGCCCTCTTTCTTCCGATACTCTAAACGTCTTTACCAGAATACTTAACAAGACCCTTTCGGGCTTTTCGGTAAGTCACGTAGGTTCGGTAAGACTGATGCTTCTTGAAAAGGAGCTTCGCGCCTACTGTCCCCAGTGCCTCTTCCTTCTGCCCGAGGTAAAAAGCTTTATCGAGGAGCTTAAGCGCTTTGACCTCCACGTCAGCGGCGCGGCAAACCTTCTTTCTTACCCCGAGTTTGCCAATGTTGAGGCCGCCCGTGATTTTATCAAGATGCTTGACCACCGCGAAAAGATAGTGGAGGCTCTGTCAGGGGATATATTCACCAACGGCATATCCATTAAGATAGGCGCCGAGAATAAGATATTCGACAGCCCCAAGGCAAGTATGATTGCCATATCAAGCACCTACCGTATCCCCACCGTTTTCGGAATTATGGGGCCCACCAGAATGGACTATTCCCGTCTTATAGCGGGATGCAATCACACCCTGTCCTCTCTTTGGCGGATGCTTGACAATATCTAAAATCGTTATAATATTGTAGGAGAAAACATACAGTGAGCAAAGAAAAGAAAAAGAAGACCGAGCAGGTCGAGGCGGAGGTTAAGGTAACTGCAGATGCAGAACCCACCGTAGAGGAAACTCCCGCTGAACCCGCAGGTAACCCCTTTGAAAAGGAGCTTGAGGCAGAGAGAAATAAGTTCTATCACCTCTACGCTGACTTTGAGAACTTCAAAAAACGCACTAAGACCGAAAAAGAAGGTCTTTATTCCAAGGCCGTAGGCGATGCCTGTTTGGAATTCCTCCCCGCCATAGACAACCTTGAAAGAGCCGTTGCCTTTGCAGAGGATTCTTCCCTTAAAACTGGCGTTGAAATGGTCCTTTCCCAGATGCTCAAGGCTCTTGAGAATCTCGGCGTTACCCAGTACGGTGAAAAGGGCGACAAGTTCGACCCCAATATCCACGAGGCGGTTATGAATTCCGACGAGGAAGGGGTAGAGCCCGAAACCATCACCGACGTATTCCAGAAGGGCTATAAGACCGAAACCAGAGTTATCCGTCACGCCCTTGTAAAAGTAGCGAACTAAACCTTAACATATAATAAATTGGAGGCAAATTAAATGTCAAAGATAATCGGTATAGATTTAGGTACCACCAACTCCTGCGTTTCCGTTATGGAAGGCGGCGAACCCGTCGTTATCGCCAACGCAGAGGGAGCAAGAACCACCTCTTCAGTTGTGGCTTTCTCCAAGACAGGCGAAAGAATGGTAGGTCAGGTTGCTAAAAGACAGGCCATCACCAACCCCGACAAGACCATCTCTTCTATCAAGAGAGATATGGGTACTTCCCGTAAGATAAACATTGACGGTAACGAGTACACCCCCGAAATGATCTCATCTATGATTCTGCAGAAGCTTAAGAACGACGCCGAAGCATATCTTGGCGAAAAGGTAACTCAGGCAGTTATCACCGTTCCCGCATACTTCAGCGACTCCCAGCGTCAGGCTACCAAGAACGCAGGCACCATCGTAGGCCTTGACGTTCTCCGTATAATCAACGAGCCCACCGCCGCTGCTCTCGCTTACGGCGTAGATAAGGAAAACGAACAGAAGATCATGGTATACGACCTTGGCGGCGGTACCTTCGACGTTTCCATTCTTGATATCGGCGACGGCGTATTCGAGGTTCTTGCAACCAACGGCGATACTAAGCTCGGCGGCGACGGCTTTGACGATAAAATTATGAACTACCTCATTGACGAGTTCAAGAGAGATAACGGCATAGACCTCCGTAACGACAAGATGGCTATGCAGCGTCTTAAGGAAGCGGCTGAAAAGGCAAAGATCGACCTTTCCGGTATGACCACCTCTAACGTAAACCTTCCCTTTATCACCGCTGACTCCACAGGTCCCAAGCATCTTGACATCACCATCACCAGAGCTAAGTTCAACGAGCTCACCGCTGACCTTGTAGAAAGAACCATGGTTCCCGTTCGCAAGGCTATGCAGGACGCAGGTCTTACCTCCGCTCAGATAGACAAGGTTCTCCTCGTAGGCGGCTCCACCCGTATCCCCGCCGTTCAGGAAGCAGTTAAGAACTGCCTTGGCAAAGAACCCCACAAGGGTATCAACCCCGACGAGTGCGTTGCTATGGGTGCCGCTATTCAGGCAGGCGTTCTTGCAGGCGACGTTACAGGCCTCGTTCTTCTCGACGTAACTCCTCTCTCCCTCGGTGTTGAGGTTTACGGCGGCATCACCGCAAAGATAATCGAAAGAAATACCACCATCCCCACCAAGAAGAGCCAGATATTCACCACCGCTGCCGACAACCAGACCAGCGTTGATATCCACGTTCTCCAGGGTGAAAGAGAAATGGCCGCAGATAATAAGACCCTCGGCCGCTTCGCTCTCGACGGTATTCCCCCCGCACCCAAGCAGGTACCCCAGATCGAAGTTACCTTCGACATCGACGCTAACGGTATCGTAAACGTTACCGCTCAGGATAAGGGTACCGGTAAGGAACAGCACATCACCATCACCGCTTCCTCCAACATGTCCAAGGAAGAGGTTCAGAAGGCTGTTGACGAGGCCGCTAAGTACGCTGAAGAAGACAAGAAGCGTCGCGAAGCCGTTGATACCAGAAACGGCGCTGACCAGCTTATCTATCAGTGCGAAAAGGCTCTCAAGGAAATGGGCGACAAGCTTCCCGCAGAGGAAAAGGCTCCCATCGAAGAGCAGATCGAAAAGCTCAAGGCTACCGTTGCTACCGACGATACCGAGGCTATCAAGAGAGATACCGAAGAGCTCCAGCAGCGCTTCTATAAGATAGCTGAAAAGATGTACGCTCAGCAGCAGCCCCAGGGCGATCCCAACATGGGCAACCCCAACGGTCAGGCCGCCGCAGGCGACAGAGTAGACGTTGAAGACTACAAAGTAGACGGCGAAGACAACAAGTAATTAATTAGCATAAAAAGGACCCTATCGCCTTAGGCGGTAGGGAGCCTTGCTGTTATTAAGCAGGGCAGAGGTGACTTAAATTGGCTGATAAAAGAGATTATTATGAAGTGCTGGGCGTTTCCAAGGGCGTAGGTGACGACGAACTTAAAAAGGCTTTCCGTAAGCTTGCAAAGCAGTACCACCCCGACCTTAACCCCGGCAATCAGGAAGCCGAACAGAAGTTTAAAGAGGTCAACGAGGCCTACGAGGTTCTCTCAAACCCCGAAAAGCGCCAGAAGTACGACCAGTTCGGTCACGCAGGCGTAGACCCCTCCTACGGCGCAGGCGCAGGTACGGGCGGATTTAACGTAAACTTCGGTGACTTCGGCGATATTGGAGATATATTCGGCAGCTTCTTCGGCGGAGGCGGGTTCGGCTCCACCAGACGCTCCAGCGCCATTCCCGGTGACGACGTTAACGTAAGGATAACCCTTACCTTCAAGGAGTCGGTATTTGGCTGCACAAAGAACATAACCGTTTCAAGAAACGAGGTCTGCGATGAGTGCTCGGGCTCGGGTGCCGCAAAGGGTACCACACCCCAGACATGTACCGCCTGCCGCGGCACAGGCCGTGTAAAGAGCGTTTCCCAGACCGTATTCGGTGCTATATCTACCGAAAGAGCATGTACCTCTTGTTACGGCTCGGGTAAGATAATCAAGGACGTTTGTAAGACCTGTAACGGCAAGGGTACCGTAAGAAAACAGCGTACCATAACCGTTCCCGTTCCCGTGGGTATTTCCAACGGCCAGACCCTTTCTCTCCGAGGCGAGGGCGACCACGGCCTTAAGGGCGGATACAACGGCAACCTTAACATTCTCGTTACCGTTACCCCCGATAAATACTTCACCCGCAGGGAAAACAACCTCTACCTGGACGTTTACATCACCGTGGTCGAGGCTTGTCTTGGATGCGATAAATCGGTGCCCACCATTGACGGTGACACCGAGGTACTCCACATTCCCGAGGGTACCCAGTCCTACACCGAGTTCACCATAAAGAACCGCGGCGTACCCTTCCGTAACACTAAGGGCAGGGGCAATATGTACGTCAGAGTCATCGTTGAGGTTCCCAGAAAGCTCAATCAGAAGCAGAAGGACATCCTCAAGGAATTTGACGCCGCCACAGGCTCCAAGGCCTACGAAAAGAACAGCGGCTTCTGGTCAAAGGTCAAGGACGCGTTTAAGTAAAATTATATCCCGATGGAAAATTCCATCGGGATTTCTGTTTATATTAAATTGAATCTTTCCGCAACCCTGTTCATCTTATATTCGGGGTCTTCGGTCACGTCTTTGCCCAAATAGGGCAGGGGAACAAAGGCCTTCGCCGCCTCTTCGGTGGGGAACTCAACCTCTGCGTAGAAGAAGCCGCCCTCTTCACCCTCGTTTACGGCACTAACTTCGAGAAATAGCCCATTTTCAAGGGGATATATCCTTGTTCTCTTTCTTAAGGGGCGGCCTTTACAGAGGGCTTTAAGCTCCTCATATTGCCCCTCCGTGAGGTCAATCTCAGTTTCCGTTCTTGTGAGGGTGCCTTCACCCTTAAAGGTAAGGACGTACTTTACCTTGCCCTTTGATTTAGACCTTCTTATTCTGATATAGGGTTCGGTGGTTATATAATATTGCTCCGCAATCTTTTCCTCAAAGCCTTCCTCGGACGGAAAGCCTTCCATAAGAAACTTTCTCTCTATTTCCATTTTCGTCCCTCCTTATATATCTATTTTATCCTATGTCTACTAAAATGTCAACCCCTTAATTGACAAAACCTCTCAAATATGCTATACTTACTTGAATATGATTAAGAAGGACTGCCCTTATGGACATTATCAAAGATATTCTTGCTCCACAACTGAATCTTCGCCCCATATCAAATCCCCAAGACCTTGTAAAGCTTGTGTTTCAGGCGGTGATGGGTGGCGGACACCTTATATCCAACCCCTCACGAACATTGGCATATCTTAAAGAGGAAATGGAAAACCTCACCCCCACCGACGAGCCGCTTTTTGAGAGAATAGGGGAGAAGGTCTGCCGATTTAATCTCG
>JAZSCR010000002.1:0-2226 GCA_045530715.1 Eubacteriales bacterium | reverse complement strand
GCTAAAGGTTGCCCTAAGGTAGTTGTAAATGACCTTGCCAGATGCGATATGGCTGAAGCGGTTGAAGATGCTTTCAGATACGGCAGACTTGTTTTGGCTACTACCACTTATAATGCTGATATTTTCCCGTTTATGAAAACTTTTATTGAGCATTTAACGGAGCGTAATTACCAAAAGCGTACTATCGCATTAATGGAAAACGGAAGCTGGGCGCCTATGGCGAACAAGGTTATGCGCGGTATGTTTGAAAAGAGCAAAAATATTACGTTTACAGAAAACAACGTAACTATTAAATCTGCTCTTGATGAAGAAAGCACAAAACAAATTGATGCATTGGCAGAAGAGCTTTGTTTTGATTACTTGGCACAAAAAGATGATACTGCCGATAAAAACGATTTAACGGCTCTCTTTAAAATAGGCTACGGCTTATACGTTGTAACCTCAAACGATGGCAAAAAGGATAACGGTTTAATTGCGGATTATGCTTCTGTTTCTGCAGTCGCTTCGCCTGCAAGCTCTGCTGCCCAGTCGTCAAAGCCCTTCTGAACAAGGTCATAGGTTTCGTAGCAAACCCCGGGGAGCTTACTCTTGCCGCCGAAAATACCCTCACACTCGCCGAAGCCTGTTTCAAAGGCGTCTCTGAGAGTTTCGAGAGCTTCGGGGTCATTTCCTGCAAGGCTCTTTGCGAAATCAAGAATACGGTTAGCAGTTTTTTCTGCTCCCCAGTAATCCTCTTCTACCTCTTCGGGTGCAGCATAGCTCTTTAAAATTTCGTCAAGCTCACTTAAAATAGAACTCTTCTTACTTTCGTTTACCTGACCTGTAAGCATCTGCTGTACCATATCACGCATAAGCTCGTTCTTGGTACGAAGATTACCCTTAATTTCAACGCTTATTCCCTTTGCAGCTTCCTTGCCCTCGGTTTTTTCAGCGTTATCCGAATAATTTTCCTGCTTGTCTGCCTCGCTGCCCTCTCTTGAAGAGCCTGTCTTATTCTCGGTAAGTGCAGCCTTTGTATAAGCAGGGGTAAAGGTTGAACCGGACTTGATAAACTTGTCCGTATGCTCCGAAGCGAGAGTAGTTTCCTTAGTTTCGGAAATTCTTTCCGACGCCTTCGGTGCAGTAGCATTCGTCATAGCGGAAAATTCCGCAATTCTTCCAATGCTTGCCATAATTGTCAACTCCTTTCGACTATATTTCATGTATTATATCGTCAGATTAAGCTATAAACTTTAGCGGTTACGGAAAATTATTCCGTTTTTTTCGCTTTCTGGCGATAAGCCCAGAATTTATTCACCACAAAATTTATCGGGACGGTAACAAACATATTAAGAACAGGTGCAACAATCTCGGAAATCTCCTCCGCAGTCATGCTTTCGGGGAGAAAACCGATAAAGCCTGACGCCCAGCCTATTATATCTCCTATAAAGCCGAAATACTGCCCGATATTAAGCAGATCTATCCATAATATAAGAAGAACCGTATTTATTCCGAAGCCGAGAGCGTAGGAAGCGTAGGTTTTAAGAAGCACCTTCCACCATACTCTCTTTTCCTTGGTCTTATCCTCCTTGAATACAAACCTGCTGCCCCAGAAATAGGCGTTAAGGACGCTTATTATAAAGCCAAGGGCGTTGGCGATCACATAATGAACCCCCAACGCCACAAATATTACATATACAAGATAGTTCACCAGCGTGTTTGACACGCCCACAAGACCGAACTTTATAAACTGAATTACCGAACTCTTATTCATATCTCAGACCTTGGATAAAATTTCGCCGGCTATCCTGTTAAGGGGAAGCTGCTTCATTACAGCACCATTTCTATATGCAACACCGGGCATACCGTATACAACACAGGTTTCTTCATCCTGACCGATGGTATAAGCTCCTGCCCTTCTCATTTTAAGAAGGCCTTCAGCTCCGTCAGCACCCATACCTGTAAGAATTGCACCGATAGCGTCCTTTCCTGCAGTCCGTGCCACGCTGTCAAAGAGCACGTCTACCGAAGGACAATGGCCCGAAACCTTATCCCCGCGGCGACTCTTTACATAATAGCCTCTTGAATCTTTTTCAAGGGTTAAATGGAATTCACCTGCCGCTAAGATAACCTGACCCCTTACAAGGCGGTCGCCGTCCTCGGCTTCCTTTACCTTCATGGGACAGCAGGCGTCCATGCGTTCCGCATACATCTTTGTGAAGTTGGCAGGCATATGCTGTACTATCA
>JAZSCR010000222.1:0-13111 GCA_045530715.1 Eubacteriales bacterium | reverse complement strand
GTAGTATACGAGACCAACAACACCGAAAAGCACGTTAAGCAGGAAACCGGAGAGATCTGGGAAACTCCCGGTAAGATAATCTACACCTACGGCACGGTAGACGACTTCAGCGTTCCCGCAAACACCGCTTACGGCGAAGTTAACATTGACCTCCCCGTTAAGGCAGTTGAAGGCGGCCTTTACTCCATCGAGCTTACCGTTACCGCAAAGAAGGCAGTAGGCGAAGTTCCCGAAGGATTCTCCATCAGATACGTATTCAACGAGGCAACCCTCGGCGAAGCTATCCCCTTCGAAATAGATCCTTCCAGAACTCCCCAGCCCGTACTTGATGAAAACGGCAATCCCGTAACCGATACCACCACAATGCTTAAGATAATGACCGGCGGCGACCCCGTATACGTTGCTCCCGAAGAAACTCCCAACCTTGACGAAGGCCTTATCTTCGAAGAATTTGACGAGTTCCTTACCTTCGACAACGGCACCGTTCAGCTTTCCATTAACGCTGAAAACGGTCTTATCACCAAGTATGCAGTAAACGGAGTAAACATCTTTGCTCCCAACTCCAACTCCCCCATCGGTAACTTTGTAAGACAGCCCTCCGGCGGAGACCTTACCTCTAACGTATCCTCCACCGCTAACACCTCTGTTCTTACTACCATAAGCAGAAGCACCGAAAGCAAGAAGCTGGCAGACGACATCAAGATCGAAAAGATCACCGATGACCACTACCGTCTGACCATGAACTACCTCATCGCAACCTACTCCTACGACGTATTCTCTTCCGGCGCTCTTAACTCCGACTACACCGTAACCTACGATATCTACGGCGACGGCACTCTGGTTGTTGGCGTAGCATACTCTCCCTCCATCTTCGAAGGTCTCCTCCCCTACGAGGTTTCCAGCGTAATCAGCATCAGCGGCAACTTTGAAACCGTAAGCTGGTACGGCAGAGGCCCCGGCGAAAGCTACAGAGATAAGCTTGCAGACACCAAGATGGGCATTTACGAGGACTATGCAATAGAGGATCTTATAGTTGATTACCTCTACTCTACCGAATCCTCCTCCAGAGAAGACGTAAGATGGGCAGTATTCAAGGATGCTGAAGGCAACGCCTTTATGCTCACCTCCGATACCGACATCTTCGCTCTCAACGTTTCCAAGACCTATCCTTGGGAAACTCCCGCATACTCCAGAGATAAGCTTGGCATGAACAATACCGTTGTCAGAGTAATCGCTGACGCAAGAGGTATTAACGCAGGTAACATTGCCGATGCTCATTACTATTCCAACGTTGAACACGTTAACCCCGGTTCTTCCTACGCATACTCCTTCAAGGTAACTCCCATGGCTGCATCCGACGACGCAAAGGCTAAGGCTGACGAGTACGTAGAAACCGTTCTTCCCGAAGTTACCGCAACCGAAATCACCGACGGCGGCGTATTTGCTCTCCAGAACATCGCCGACGTTTCCAGATACCTCACCACCAAGGTTAACGCTGACGGCACCGTCACCGTATCCCTCCTTGCAGGTACCGGTACTGAAAACCAGATGTGGAAGCAGGAAGCTAACAACACCATCGGCGGTTACAGACTCCTTAACGTAGGTAAGAACAAGTACCTCACTCCCCTTACCGGTGTTACTCCCTTGGGCGCTGTTGCAAGAGACTTTGCTCTTGCTGATGCAAGCAACGTAGTATGGCAGCTCTTCAACCACGACGCAAAGAATGAAGTAACCATCGTTAACTCCGGTGACTCCCTTACCGCGGTTGAATACAACGGTACCTTTGACATGGGCGGACGTCTTGCAGCTCTCCTTAAGCAGGGCAGGAACGAAGCTTGTTGGATCTACGAACCCGTTGACGGCACCGAAGATATGTATCTGATGAAGAACGCAAAGACCGGTTACTACCTCACCGCAGTTGATACCTTCACCTTCAGAAACCCCGTTATCGAGGGCAAGTACGACAGATTTGCAAACTACGCTCCCGAAACCGACTGGACCACCAACGAAGGCATCATGAACGCTAAGCCCATGGAAGCTAAGGACGTATACGACTTCCTTCTCGACACCTGGGTACCCACCGAAGGCTCCGTTACCACATGGCAGCTCCTCCCCGGTCAGGCTCAGAGATGGCAGTTTGTAAGCGTTGGCGAAAACCAGTACAAGATGATCAACTACAGCACAGGCAATGCCCTTGCAATCGTTGACGGCATCCTCACCGAGGTTGCTTCCGATGCAGCTCAGACCTGGACTGCTTACCAGATCGAAGGTCTTTACGGCTTCGTTGACCAGGCCAGCGGCCTCGCACTCTCCACCGCAGTTTCCGGCGCAGACGTTGTAATCGGCGTTGCTCAGTGGAACGAGCTTCCCAACCAGCTTTGGGCACTCTCCTCCGAATCTGACCTCGCTATCGACATCGAAGCAGGTAACGAATGGTTCACCGTTCAGGCTGAATAATTGAAATACCGAATTTAAATAGAAAGAATGACGTCTTCGGGCGTCATTCTTTTTTTTGCTCTTGACCACTCGTCAAAAAGGTGCTATAATAATATGGTAAATAAACTTACGGAAATGAGAATAAATATGAGTGTTATCATTCGCCCCGCAACAAAAAATGACGGTCAGGCAGTAATAGACCTGCTATTTAATATAGCGGAGTTTCACCATAACGGCCGCCCCGATATATTTAAGGAGAATTTCTCCAAATATAATATGGAAGAATACCTTGAACTGTTAGGCCGTAAGGACGTTTTTATTCTGGTGGCAGAGGTTGAGAAAAAGGTTGAGGGCTACGCCATATCCTTTTATAACGACTTTGAGGGTGACAAAGCAAAGCACCCCGCAAAATACCTTTACCTTGACGACCTGTGCGTATCCCCAAACTGCAGAAAAGGTGGCATAGGCACCGCCCTTATGGAAGAGGTTGAAGCAACAGCCAAAGCCTTGGGTTGCGAGAAGATAGAGCTTAACGTATGGAACTTTAAAGGCAACGCATTGGCGTTTTATGAGAAATGCGGATATTCTCCAATGAGCATCCGAATGGAAAAGAAAATATAATAACGTATAAGTTAATCGACCGAGAGATTTTTCTCTCGGTCTTTTTTTATATGTCAATAATTATCGCATAATGAGGACGGTATTTTTTCGCCTTCCCCCCACCTTTTTACATTATTTGAGCCGAGGGAATGGTAAAATATATAAGCACAGATAATCAGGAAGGCGGTGAGGAAAACGGAGAATGTTCTTACCATATATATAGATATTCTGTTTATCACCAACGGGGTTATAAACGCTGCCCTTCTCCTTATGTGCTACCGCTTTTTGGGGGTAAAGCCAAAGGCTCTCCCCTTTTCTCTGGGAGTCCTTATTTCCACCGCCTACGGCCTTACGGTATGCCTTCCGGGAATGTCCTTCTTTACATCCACATTTTTTAAGACTGTTTCGGCCTGTCTTATATCCCTGACAGCCTTCGGAGGCCATATAAAAGGGGGTGTAAGCAGGATAAAAGGACTTCTTCGGTGGGGCAAATGCACCTGCATCTTCGCCTTTGTTTCCTTTGCATACGCGGCGGTGGTCACCACCTTCCAGTACGCTCCATTTGCCAAGAATTCCATATACATAAACAACGGAGAGATATACTATAACATCCCCGTACCCTATCTTCTTACTGCCATTCTTATACTTCTGTCTGCCCAGAGCCTTCTTTTAAGAACTCGGACAAAAAGAGTCCTTTCGGGGCAAAAGATTACCGCCATTTTTAGGATTGGAGGGATAAAACAACCCCTTACACTCCTTGCAGACAGCGGAAATTTAGCCACAGACCCTCTATCGGGCACCCCTGTGGTGTTCGTAAGCAGGACGGCACTCACCTTCCTGCCAAAGGAGTCTGTCAAGGCAAATGACGTGACAGACCTTTTTGAAATCCTCTCCTCAGTAGAGGAGCTGCGCCACCGCCTCTCCCTTATCCCCTGCAGAACGGCAACCTCGGGGGAAATAATGGCCGCATTCCGCCCTGACGAACTTGAGGTGGAAGGTCAAAATATTAAGGTTCTTATGGCAATTTTGCCCAAAGACGCCCTCCTTTCCGAGGGCTTTGACGGAATAATAAACCCAAACCTGATAACATCAACACAACAACAGAAAGGCGAAAGAAAATGTTCACACCAACTACCCTGAAAAGGGGCGTGTCAAGGTGTATACCTTGCATAGCAAACCTCATATCGGACCTTTCCGATAACGGGCTCTACTACGTCAACGGCCCCGAAACCCTCCCTCCGCCCCTCTCACAAGAACGGGAAGCGGAGATTATGGAGATGCTTGAATCCCACAGAGAGGAGGTCAGCGGCGAGCTTATAGAACACAACCTCCGACTTGTAGTCTATATTGCAAAGAAATTTGAAAATACGGGAGTATACATAGAGGACCTTGTGTCCATAGGTACCATCGGGCTTATAAAGGCGGTCAACACCTTCTCCCCCTCAAAGAATATAAAGCTGGCAACCTATGCCTCAAGGTGTATTGAAAACGAGATACTGATGTATCTTCGCAAAAAGGCAAACTCAAACCAGACCGTATCCTTTGAAGACCCTCTCAACACCGACGGCGACGGAAACGAGCTACTTCTGTCCGACGTTCTGGGTAGCCGCGAGGACAGCATAATGGAGTACGTGGAGAGTGTTTCGGAGATTGCCGCCCTCAACAAGGCGGTAAACGCCCTTCCCCCCAGAGAAAGGCAGATAACTTCCTTGCGGTACGGCCTCAACGGTAAACGGGAGTACACCCAAAAGGAGGTTGCCGACGCCCTCAACATCTCACAATCCTACGTTTCAAGACTGGAAAAAAAGATACTCGGCAAGCTCAAAAGAGAGCTTGAAAACGCGTTTTAGATATTTTTTTGTGGGATATTAAAAAATTGCCTTGATTTTTGTTACGAATTATGCTACAATAAGGTTAAGGAATTATTCCTAATAATCTTTAAAGGAGTAAAAAATGAACAGAGCAGAATTAAAATCAAAGGCAAAAGCCCAGATTAAGGGCAAGATCGGCATTTTATTCTTAATCACCCTGATAGTTGCATTAGTTGCAGGTATCGTAACCGCCATCCCCGGTCTCGGATCCGTGGCTTCTATGTTTATAGTTACCCCTGCTTTTACGCTCAGCGTCATCCGCATATACTTAATGGTAGTCAAGGGCAAAAAGCCTGAAGCAAAGGACGCTTTCTGCGGCTTTGACGACTTCTGGAGCGCCTTTAAGGTGACCTTCCTGGTTGGTATTTATACCTTCCTCTGGTCTTTACTCTTCTTCATTCCCGGTATCGTTAAGGCGTACTCCTACTCTATGGCGCTTCGCATTCTGGCAGAGAACCCCGGCAAGAGCGCAAGAGAATGTATAAAAGAATCCATGGCTATGACCAACGGCCACAAGTGGGAGCTTTTCGTTCTTAATCTGTCCTTTATCGGCTGGATATTCCTTATGCCCTTCACCTTCGGTATCCTGGGTATCTGGCTTATCCCCTACATGAACGCAACCGTTACCAACGCTTATGAAAGCCTTAAGCCCGTAACCGTAATCCCCGCAACAGAAAAAACTGTTACCGAACAACCGGAAGCTATTGAATAAACGTTATACATATATAAAGAGAACGGCACCTGCAAAAGCAGGTGCCGTTCTCTTATGATATTATTAAAATTCAAGGGCAGAGATTATTTCAATTTTCCAAGCTTTAGGGTATTTGCGATAACTATAAGGGTTGCGTCCGCGGAGAGCGGCTGTTCGGGATTGACGTTTACGGTTACCTTTTCGCCTTTTTTTATTGCGACGATATTGAAGCCGTACTTTCTGCGAAGATTCAGCTCTATCAGGTTCTTACCTGCCCACTCGTCTTTCACGTCGATCTCAATCATCGACACGTCCTTCGACAGGGAAATCATATCGATAAAACCTGAGCTTAACAGATTCTTTGCAAGGCGAATGCCCGACTCGTTTTCGGGGAATACAACCTTATCCGCACCCACACGAAGCAAAATCTTTTGATGCATCTCGTTGGCGCATTTAGCGATAACCGTCTTAACACCTGCTTCCTTACATAAGGTAACAGCCATTACGCTCGCTTCAAGGTTGCTTGCCATACAGACGATCACGGTATCAATACTACCGATGCCAAGTCGGGAGATAACCTCCCCGTCGGTAACGTCGGCACACTTACAAACGGGCAAATATGCCGCCGCATCATTGACGATTTTTTGCTCGGTATCAACCGCAATAACCTCCATACCGTTTTCCACAAGCTCTCTTGCAACGGCAGTACCGTATCTTCCCAGTCCAAAAACTGCATACGTCTTTTTCTTTTGCATAATAATCCTCCGTTTCGCCGCTTAGGGCTGACTCAGCGTGAAAAAGGCACAATATCTTAACGATAGATGTGATCCTTCATCCTACTTTTCATTTAACCTATACTGATTTCTTCCGTTGGCTCAGATATAACGTTCTGACTTTCATTTTTGCTTCCAAGAGCAACAGCCAACGATATGGGGCCGACTCTACCGAAATACATGGTTACGATAATAATAAGCTTTCCAAATGTATTGAGGGTTGCCGTAAAATTTCTTGAAAGTCCGACTGTTGCCGTTGCGCTCACCGATTCATAAACCACGTCAAGGGCAGGAGCATTGCTCGTTGCCATCAGCAGAATAGTTGAAGTAGCGCAAATTATTATAAACGTTACTACCACGGCAACAGCTTTTTTCACAGAGTCCTGGGATATGCGGCGACCAAACAGGGTCGCGCTGTTCTTATTTCTGATAGTGGCTAACGCAGAACAAATCAGAACAGCAATAGTAACAGTCTTGATTCCTCCCGCTGTTCCAACGGGAGAACCGCCGACCAGCATCAGTATCAGAGAAGCAACAGATGATGCATTTGTTAGATTTTCTTGCGGGACAGAAGCAAAACCTGCTGTTCTTGTTGTTACGGATTGGAAGAGAGCTACTTGAATTTTATCAAATAAGGACATCTCTCCAATGGTCAACGGATTGGCATACTCGAAAATAAATATCAATAGTGCACCGCCGAGGATAAGCCCTAGGGTAGCGGTAATTACAATTTTGCTGTGTAATGTCAGATGCCTGAATATTTTCCTGTTCTTCGGCGTGCGGCTTTTAATAACACGAAGCACGTCCCACCATACGATGTATCCAAGTCCACCGAGAATAATGAGGGCGGCGGTAACGGCGTTGATCAAGGGATTGGTCGCGTAATTGCCAAGGCTGTTTTCTGCAATAATATCGATCCCCGCATTGCAAAAAGCGGAAATAGCATTAAATACCGCGATCCAGATACCTTTAGCACCAAATTCGGGGATGAACACAATCATGTACAGGCCAGCTCCGATTCCTTCAATGATCAATGTGCCGAACAGTACGTTCTTTACAAATTTGGTAAGCCCCGACATGGTATTGAGATTGAAGGCGTCCTGAATGAGCAATCTGTCGCCAATGCCCATTTTTCTGTTCAGAAGAAGCATCAGCCCCGACATAATCGTAATAATACCAAGACCGCCAATCTGTATCAGAAGTAGTATAACCACCTGCCCGAACACGCTCCAGGTGGATACCGTGGGAAGGGTTACCAGCCCCGTCACGCAGGTGGATGTGGTTGCGGTAAACAGAGCATCGAGATATGGCACGGCTTCACCACTCGCCGAACTGATCGGCAATGCTAAAAGCGCACTGCCCACAAGGATCGTCGCAAGGAAGCTAAGCAATATAATTTGCGTTGTAGACAACGCGACTTTCTTGTTTTTCACCATAATCCTCCATTCAGTAATTATATAGCAGGATTTGAGAGAACAACGGAGGCTATCAGATTAAAGACCGCAATAGATACCATAGGTGTCCACAGGTTATCCGTCTTCTGATATGACCAGCAGGCCAGCAGATGAATTGGCAGCTGCGCAATATAATAGAACACCGCCTCGTCCCTCCAGAGAATATCTATTACAGGCGGGATCAGCAAAATAACGGCGACACACAAATAGGCCAGCCAAGGTTTTTTGTTGCATATCGGTGCAAAGGCAAAGCAATAAAATAGGCCGCAAATGCTGATGGGAGCAAAAACCGACAGAACGATGGCGCCGAATACGGGCTCAAGAATTACCAAGAAACGAGGTGTATAAATGACAGACATCTCTGCCACGGGAAGGCATTCCAGCGTATACACGTAATTGATACCGCAAAGATGCAGAGCCCCCATCAACGCAAGCTCCGCTCCTATCATCAGTACCACGGTCAGCAGGACGTGCTTCAGATAATGTCGAGCGTCTGTAGTGACCATAAACCATTCGTCCTTCAGGTAACCACCGATAACCAACATTATAACGACGCCGTTAATTACGTGGTAGACGACCTCCAGCCATACGCTGATCTCCTCTTGATCCCAAACGCCCAGACCGACAAAAGGCATAAACATGGGAACTAATACGAACACCCAGATCCAACAGGGAATAAGGGCAAAGAGCTGTATTTTCTCAGGCTTGCTGTACATAGGGGGGAATATTTTGTTCATTGTGATCCTCCAGGTCGCCGTAAACAGTTTTTTATTCAGTATATCACAATTTCATGAGCATGTCAACCGTTTCGTATCCCAATCACGCTGAAGGCGTGTATATCATCCGCAACTTGTTGCGGTATATCATCAATGCGGAGCATTGTATATCATCAAGCCGCAGATAGATACACGCTGGCGCGTGATGAGATACAGCCCCAAAGGGGCTGATGATATGCACCGCACGTTGTGCGGCGATGATATACCAAGCCTGCGGCTTGGATAAACAAAAAAGGAACTTTTGTCTACCAAAAGTTCCTTTTTTGTTGGCAGGGATAGCAGGACTCGAACCTACGAATGCCGGAGTCAAAGTCCGGTGCCTTACCGACTTGGCTATATCCCCGTATAACTATGTTACCAAGAAATTATACCATAAATACAACGTTATGTCAATAGCGTTAGAATATTTTTCAAAAATCATATATGTCAAAAGGTCTTGAAAAAAGCAAAAACATGTGGTATAATGTTCCCACACAAAAGAATAAACGCAATCCATCGGAGAAATCCGAAATCGGGTACGCTGCTTGACGGCGCTATTCGGGGATAAGGAAAGTGCAGTGGAAATCTGCCGCAACAGCCATTACCGTAACGTTTTGATTTAAAACCAAGTCGGAATGCTTATCGGATTGTGTATGATGAAAGTTCTCTTGGGCAAATGGGGAGAAGGTAAGCTACGGGATACGGCAGGGTATCCCCTATTCGGCTGT
Source organism: Eubacteriales bacterium (assembly GCA_045530715.1). Classification (GTDB taxonomy): domain Bacteria; phylum Bacillota; class Clostridia; order Oscillospirales; family UBA644; genus JAZQLP01. Next base: position 3,803 of record JAZSCR010000222.1, on the reverse strand, counting down.
ATCTATGCACCCCATGGAGGGTGCTTTTATTTTATCCTTTTGCAAATCTGCGTGAAAGGAAAAAACACATGAAAAAAACAGTTATTTCAATCACTTCAATTCTTCTCTCACTGGTTCTGGTTATGGGGCTTTTTGGCTGTGGAAAGGTAAATGGCGACAGCCTTTGGGCAGATGCCACATACACTTCCGACACAGAGCTTGGAGAAGGCTCAAAGACGGTGCAGGTAGAGGTTGAGGTGGGCGACAAATCAATTACCTTTACAATCAAAACAGATGCGGAAACTCTGGGCGAAGCACTCCTTGCTCACGATCTTATCGGGGGTGAAGAGGGACAGTACGGACTCTACCTGAAAGTGGTCAACGGCATCACCGCCGACTACGATATTGACCAGAGCTATTGGGGCTTTTACAAAAACGGAGAGTACATGATGACGGGTATTGACGGCACAGCTATCTCTGACGGAGAACATTATGAGCTTGTCTACTCAAAATAATAAAGGGGTTCGTACCGAAAGACAGGTACGGGCAGACAAGATAAGAGAGATATGCGTGTTTGCTATGCTGGGCACACTTATGTTCGCATCAAAGCTTATTATGGAGGTGTTCCCCAACATTCACCTTTTGGGAATGCTTACCATGGCCTACACGGTGGCCTTTCGCAAAAAGGCTCTTATCCCCCTTTATCTGTATATCATTATAAACGGCATCTACGCGGGCTTTGCGGCCTGGTGGATACCCTATCTATACGTTTGGACGGTGCTTTGGGGCTTGACCATGCTTATCCCCCCCATGCCCAAAAAGATAGCCTGTATAGTCTATCCCGCTGTCTGCTGTCTTCACGGCTTTGCCTTTGGGATTATCTACGCTCCCGGCCAGGCATTGATGTATGGATTTAACCTTCAACAGACCATTGCCTGGATAGGAATGGGCTTCCCCTTTGACATTATCCACGGGGTAAGCAACCTCTTTACGGGACTGCTGGTAGTTCCCCTGTCGGAACTGCTTAAAAGGTTGATGAAGCAAAGATGATTTTTCGACCCAAACTTGTCGGTTTGGGTCAACTTTTTTATTCTGTACTGTTGATTTTCTTTTTTAAATATGATATAATGATTTTGTATAAATATTTTCTATGAAAGGAACTCCTTCTTATGAGCAAAATGGATCAAAAGTACGAGGCGTTGTTTACACCTTGGAAAATCGGAAACGTGGAAATCAAAAACCGTATAGTTATGTGTCCTATGGGAGGCACCTCCCTCTTTGGATGGTTTGAGCTTACCGGTTGCGCCTTTGACAAGGAGGCTGCAAAGCTCTTCCTTGAAAGAGCAAACAACAACGTAGGTCTTATCATCCCCGGCATCGCGCCCATTCGCGACACCTTCTGGGGCAAATGGCTCTGGCAGAACCCCAAGATGTTCGAGGACCTGAAGGTCTTTATGGACGAGATACATAAGACGGGCGCAAAGCTCTTTATTCAGCTTACCGCAGGTATGGGTCGCTCCTGGGCCATTACCGAGCTTATAGCTCCCCTTCACAAAAATAAGATTACCCGTGCTATCATAAAGCCCATTATCGACACCTCTCACGAGCTGGCATGTCCCAGCCCCCAGAAGTCCCGTTGGGCTCACGATATTGAGTGCCCCGAAATGACAAAGGAACAGATCCACGAGATAATCGAGGCCTTTGCCAAGACCGCAAAGCTCTGCCGCGACGCAGGGGTTGACGGCGTTGAGGTACACGCAGTACACGAGGGCTATCTCCTTGACCAGTTTGCAATAGAGTTCTTTAACAAGCGTACCGACGAATACGGCGGAAGCTTTGAAAACCGCTACCGCTTTGCCGCAGAGATCGTAAAGGCCATTAAAGAGGCCTGCGGTCAGGACTATCCCGTATCTCTCCGCTACTCTGTAGAGTCCAAGATGAAGGGCTTCTGCGAAGGCGCTATGCCCGGCGAAGAGTACACCGAAGTGGGCAGAAACATGGAAGAATCCGAAAGAGCCGCAAAGTATCTCCAGGATGCAGGCTACGATATGCTTAACGCCGACAACGGTACCTACGACTCCTGGTATTGGGCTCATCCCCCCGTATATATGCCCGAAAACTGCAACCTTGAAGACGTTGCTCACATAAAGAAGTTCGTTGACATTCCCGTCGTCTGCGCAGGCAGAATGGATGCCGAGGTTGGCGCAAAGGCCGTTGCCGAGGGCAAAATAGACGCAGTCGGCGTTGCACGTCAGTTCCTCGTAGACCCCGAATGGATAACCAAGCTTATCGAAGACAGACTTGAAGATATCAAGCCCTGTATCTGCTGTCACGCAGGATGCTTTAACTTCTCCTCCTCCAAGGGTCACGCAAACACCCAGGACCTCACCGATACCATGGGGCTTTCCCGTTGCGCCCTTAATCCCCTTACGATGCAGTCCAAAAAGTATAAGGTAGAGCCCGCAAAGAAGGCAAAGAAGGTTGCCGTTATCGGCGGCGGTATAGGCGGTATGGAAGCGGCTATCCTCTGCGCAAAGAGAGGCCACACCGTAACCCTTTACGAAAAGACCGACAAGCTCGGCGGCGTATTTATTGCCGCAGCTGCCCCCTCCTTTAAGGAAAAGGACAAGGCACTTATTGCTTGGTACAACCGCGAAGTAACCAAATACCCCATTGATATAAAGCTCAATACCGAGATAACGGATATCTCTGCTCTTGATGCAGACGAAGTAATAATAGCCACCGGAGCCAAGGCAAAGCGTATCCCCGTTAAGGGCGCTGAAACCGCCGTTGAGGCTATTGATTACCTCCTTGGTAACAAGGAAGTGGGCGAAAAGGTAGTAGTAATAGGCGGCGGTCTTACCGGCTGCGAAATCGCCTACGACCTCTATCTTAAGGGCAAGAAGCCCGTGGTAGTTGAAATGCAGGACGACCTTATTACCACCCCCGGTATCTGTCTTGCAAACACCAGCTATCTCCGTGACTTTTTCAAGGCCTATAACGTTCCCGTATACCTTGAGACCTCCCTCTCCGAAATCGGCGAAGGCAAGGTTACCCTTAAGGATAAGGAAGGAAAGACCTTTGACGTTGAAACCGACTCCGTAGTACTCTCCGTCGGTTACAACCCCGCTCCCCTTACAAAGAAGAGCAAGCACGTTCACGTTATCGGTGACGCTGCAAACGTTGGTAACCTCCGCACCGTTATCTGGGGCGCGTGGGATACCTGTATGAAAATCTAAGGAGGAATTAATAAATGATACTCACACAAGAACAGCAGGCTATTCTTGACGGCGCAAAGGGCGAGACCCTTGCCAAGGTCATGAAAACTCTGGTGATGTACGGCGAGGCCTTTGAGGCTGAAAAGCTGGTTCCCATCACCTCCAAGCACAACCATCTGGTAACCTCCTTCGGTCTTAAGGTTATGGCTCCCGTTTACGACCTTATGCAGAAGATACTTGACTCGGGCGTAGCATCGGGACAGAAGTTTTCCGTTGACCCCCGTCCCATAGACAAGAACGTTCCCGCAAACTTCCTGCAGAATTTCGTTTTCAACAACCTTATGTATACCAAGCAGGAATTCTATGAAAAGCAGCTTAAGGAGCTGGGTCTTATCGACGACAACTCCTTCACCTGTACCTGCTACATGGATCAGGTAGGCAATAAGCCCCAGAAGGGCGAGGTCCTCTCCTGGGCTGAATCCTCCGCCGACGTTTACGCAAACTCCGTTCTCGGCGCGCGTTGCAACAGAAACTCGGGTATCATAGATATTATGGGCTCCATCGTCGGCTACGTTCCCTACTTCGGACTCCTTACCGACGAGGGCA
>JAZSCR010000101.1:0-11210 GCA_045530715.1 Eubacteriales bacterium | reverse complement strand
CTCTCTGCCATGAGAAAAAGATGGACGTTTGCCTCTTTAAACTTAACGGTGACGTATCCTTTAAGGATCTTGTTACCGGCGAAAAAGAAGCCAGTACCTTTATTTCAAATTCCATCCCGGATTCTGAAATAGTAACATCTGACGGAATATAAAAGAAATATAAATCGTAAAATGAAAGGACGGAAAAAATATGAAATCCCAGTACAGCGAAATCGAAAACAAGATGAAAAAAGTTATTGATGCCCTTAACAGCGAATTCAAAGAAATCAGAGCCGGCAGAGCAAACGCAGGCGTACTTGATAAGATCACTATTGATTATTACGGCTCCCAGATGCCCATAAATCAGGTTGCAAGTATTTCTACTCCCGAAGCAAGAGTTTTGGTTGTTCAGCCCTACGATGCATCCTGCCTTAAGCTTATTGAAAAGTCCATTCAGGCTTCTGATATTGGTATTAATCCCCAGAATGACGGCAAGGTCCTCAGACTTGTATTTCCTCCTCTTACGGAAGAAAGAAGAAAGGAAATCGTTAAGACCATTAAAAAGGTTGGCGAAGACAGCAAGGTTGCTCTCCGTAACGTAAGACGTGATGCTCTTGATAAGTATAAGGCTGACAAGAAAAAGAGTATAATCACTGAGGACGATCTTAAACTCGCTGAAAAGGATATTCAGGACGGTACCGATTCCTACTGCAAGATGGTAGATTCCATTGTTGCCGACAAGGAAAAGGAAATTCTCGCCGTATAATCATTTTAGACGTTACTTGAAAATATCTGTTGGTATGGCTTGCCGCATTTATTTGCGGCAAGCCTGCATAAGTATTTAGAATATTAGAGGGTTGTTTGAAAATGAGCGACAGTATGGATAAAAACCCCATAAAAATGCCAAAGCACATAGGCTTTATAATGGACGGTAACGGCAGATGGGCCCAAGCAAAGGGACTCCCCAGACAAAGAGGACACGTAAAAGGTGTAGAAACTGCCGAGAGGGTTATAGATTACGTTTGTGAGAACAGAATAAGATGTGCTACGTTCTATACCTTTTCTACCGAAAATTGGTCAAGACCTAAAATTGAAGTAGACACGATCCTGTCTTTGCTTTCGGCATATCTTGATAAACTTTATGATAAATATCTGAAGGAAACCGAAAAGTATTCTCATGTTGAATTTAGATTTATAGGTGACTTATCGGCGTTTTCCGATACTGTGAGAGAAAAAATAGACAGACTGTACAGACTTTCTTCGGAGCAAAACGAAATTCATACAACTATTAATATCGCTATTAATTACGGCGGCAGAAGTGAGATAATAAACGCCGTAAACAGGTTCATTGAGAATAACCCCGGAAAAAGTATAACCGAAGATGACATAAGTTCTCTTATCTATACCCAAGGGGTGCCCGACCCCGATCTTATTATCAGAACTGCAGGGGAGTACAGACTTTCAAACTTCCTTACCTGGCAGAGCGTTTATTCGGAATATTACGCTACGGACGTTTTGTGGCCCGATTTTTGTGAAGCGGATATTGTTAAGGCCCTTGAGTATTACGGTAACCGTAAAAGAAAATTCGGCTCCGTAGTTGCTAAATGATTCAGAAAGGTAAAATATAAAATGAAACGAGTTATTTCAGGCGCGGTATTGGTGTTAATAATGTTTGCCGTTATAGCCTTTTCCCACGTACCCTTCGTGCTGAATATTTTTGTTGCGCTGATTTCCGTTTGCGCTTTGTACGAGGCTATGGTGGTTACCAAGTATATTGAAAGTAAGTTTTTAATAATTATCAGTATGCTTTTTGCTTTGTCCATACCTTTCATTCATATGATTCCCAGCTTTTTGACATCGGCCGTAACCTTTTCCATATTTGTTTTTACGGTAATCGTATTCATTACGTTTTTGATGTTTTATAAGGTATTCAGCCTTGAAAGACTGTCGGTAATTTTTCTTCTTTCACTGATGATACCTCTGTTCTTTACTACCCTTGTATACGCAAGAATGTTGCCCTACGGCCTGTATAATATAATATTTATCTTTATCGTGTCTTGGCTTACAGATACGGGCGGATATATATTCGGCAAGCTTTTCGGCCGTCATAAGATGACTCCCAGAATAAGTCCCAAAAAGACTGTAGAGGGCGCCATAGGCGGTGTTGTGTCAACTCTGGCCGTATGTCTTTGTTTTATATATATAGTGGACGTATTTGATCCTACCGTAAGCGTAAACTATGTTATGGCTGCAATTTGCGCCGCCGTCGGTTCTGTTTTTGCTATATTCGGAGACCTTTCCGCATCGTTGATAAAGCGTAATTTCGGCGTTAAGGATTTTGGAAACGTTATTCCCGGACACGGTGGAATAATGGACAGATTTGACAGCGTAATGTTCGTTGCTCCCGCACTCTATCTTGTCTTTGAGGCAATGCCCGTATTCTTCTAATAGTTGTACCGAAAGGAAAAGGCTATGAAAAAGCTTATAATATCCGGTTGTACAGGGTCTATAGGCCTTCAGACAGCATCCGTAGTGAGAAATCTTAACAGTCAAGGATATGATTTTAAGGTTACGGGTCTTGCTTTTGGCAGTAACGTTGAGAAGGCAATGCCTTTAATAAATGAGTTTTCTCCTCAAATGGTCGCCGTTGCCTCCGAGGCCGCAGGTGAGATTCTCAAAAATGAGTTAAGCGGTAGGGATATAACCGTTCTTTGCGGGAAAACTGCTGCAGAAGAGCTTTGTAAGAGAGCCGATTACGATATTTGCGTAAACTCCATAGTTGGAGTGGCCGGTCTCCTTCCTTCTCACGCCGTATTGGAACATGGCGCGGATATAGCCCTTGCCAACAAAGAAACCGTTGTAACCGACGGCGATAACTTTATGAAAAAGGCTGCAAAGCTCGGTAAAAGGGTAATCCCTCTTGACTCTGAACATTCCGCTATATTTCAGTCCTTGACTGCCGGTAACCATGGGGATATAAGTAAACTTATAGTAACTGCATCCGGCGGGCCGTTTTTTGGTAAAACCCGTGAATATCTTGCTTCGGTTACTCCTGCCCAGGCTTTGGCTCATCCAAACTGGTCTATGGGTAAGAGAATTACCATAGACTCGTCTACCCTCGTTAATAAGGGGTTTGAGGTTATTGAGGCTGTAAGGCTTTTTAACGTTCCCTTTGAAAAAGTTGAAGTTGTTGTTCACCGAGAAAGTATAATTCATTCTATGGTTGAATTTAACGACGGAGCCGTTATTGCCCAGCTTGGTACTCCCGATATGGAGTTACCTATACAGTACGGCCTTGTATATCCCGAACGTCCTCACGGACTTGCCGGAAAACTAGATTTTTCAAAACTTAAACAATTGACCTTCAGCCCTCCCGATATGGAAACCTTCCGTGGGTTGCCCTTGTCTGTTGAAGCTCTTCGCCTTGGCGGTAACGCTACTGCAGTACTTAATGCGGCAGATGAGATCGCTGTGCAATATTTCCTTGAGGGAAGAATAGGGTATTTGCAAATCTTTGAATATATAGAAGAGGCTTTGTCGGCTACTCCCCATATTTCGGAACCTTCTACCGAAGAGATAATAAGTACCGACCTTAATACCCGTGAATATCTTAAGGCATATTACTTAAATCACAACTGATTATGTGAAGGAATTGATGTAGATGAATATTATGCTTCAGATACTTTATACAGTTCTTGTTCTGGGACTACTTATACTCGTTCATGAATTCGGCCATTTTATCGTTGCTAAAAAAAGCGGCATCCGTGTGCTTGAATTTGCCCTGGGTATGGGTCCTGCCATATTCAAGAGAAAGGGAAAAGAAACCCTCTTTACCGTAAGAATTCTTCCCATAGGCGGTTACTGCAAAATGGAAGGGGAGGACGACGAGAGTGAAGACCCCAGCGCATTTTGCAATAAGCCTGTTTGGAAGAGAATACTCGTTGTTGCCGCAGGAGCTATAATGAATCTTATTATTGCTCTTGTGATAACCTTCTTTCTCGTTCTTTCCGAGAGTAAGTTGCCCTCTGTAACGGTTGCTGAGTTCTATGATACTGCCGTGTCGCACGAATACGGACTTGAGGTCGGCGATAAAATAGTCAAGGTTGACGGTAAGGGTGTAAATATTTATACCGATATTTCGGGGGCTTTCTCAAGAACTTACGGGAAAGAATCCGTAGATATAACTGTTTTGCGTGACGGGGAAAAGGTATTCCTTGATGACGTTCAGTTCCCCCTTATTCAGATAAGTGAAGATATGTCCTCTATCGTGCCTGATTTTTACGTTATGGCTGAAACAAAGACTGTGGGATCCGTTTTAAGGCATACTTTTTTCAGAACGGTATCTTACGTTACGATGATGTATGAATCACTTTTCGATATGATAACCGGTCGAGTATCCCTCAAGTACGTTTCCGGGCCTATCGGTACTTCCCAGGTTATAGCCGAAGCCGCCGCAAGCGGACTTGCAAGTCTCGCATCTCTTATGGCTCTTATTTCAATAAATCTCTGTGTAATTAATCTTCTTCCTCTGCCTGCCCTTGATGGCGGTAGATTAGTATTTCTCGTAATAGAGGGTATACGCAAAAAGCCCGTTAACAGAGATGCTGAAGCAATAATTCATTTTGTAGGACTTATACTTCTGCTCATTCTTATGGTGGTCATAGCTTTTAAGGATATATTCTTCCCCATATATTAAGTAAGGAGGATTTGTATGACAAGGCAGGTTTTTGTAGGTAACGTTCCCGTAGGTGGCGGTGCTCCCGTGAGTATCCAGTCTATGAGCAATATTCCTCTCGCAGACTTTGAAAATATAAAAAAACAAGCTCTTGAACTTCAGGACGCAGGATGCCAGATACTTCGAGTAACTGTGCCTTCAGCCGAGGATGCCGAGAACTTCGGTCGCCTTAAAAAAGAGCTTAGTATACCTCTGGTTGCTGATATACACTTTGACTATAAGGCTGCCCTTGCAGCTGTCAATGCCGGAGCAGATAAGATAAGAATAAACCCCGGAAATATGGAAAAGGACAAGATAAAGCTTGTTACCTCTGCCTGTAGGACTGCGGGCATTCCTATCCGTGTGGGTGTTAATTCGGGTTCCGTTGAAAAAGCTCTTTTGGCTAAGTACGGCGGCAGAACTGCTCAGGCTCTTTGTGAAAGCGCAAAAAACAGCGTAAATCTTTTGTTAGCAGAAGATTTTACCGATATTGTAGTATCAATGAAAGCAAGCTCTGTAAAGATGACAGTGGATGCTTATAGGCTGTTTGCAAATGACCCAGAGCTTGATTTTAAAGAGGGAAGATTCCCCTTACATATTGGCGTTACCGAAGCGGGAACCCTACGTGGCGGTATTATTAAATCTGCCGTTGGCATAGGTGCTTTGCTCTTGGATGGTATAGGAGATACCTTAAGAGTCTCTTTGACAGCGCCTCCCGTAGAGGAGATATATGCCGCAAACAATATTTTAAAGGCCGTAGGTCTTAAAATGGACGGTATAGAGCTTGTTTCTTGTCCTACCTGCGGAAGAACTACCGCTGATACTCAGACTTTGGCAAACTATATAGAGAATAACTTTTCCCATATTAAAAAACCTTTGAAGATAGCCGTTATGGGCTGTGTTGTAAATGGTCCGGGTGAGGCAGCGGATGCTGACCTTGGTGTGACCGGAGTAAACGGTAAATACGTATTGTTCAAAAAAGGAAAGCTGTATAGAAAAGATATTTCCGAGGAGGAAATATTCCGAGTGATTACAGAAGAAATAGAACTACTCTGCAAATAGTTTCAACTTTTCTGTGAAAAGGATTGACATAAGCGGTATATTCTGGTATACTGTTTTAGTAATTTACCGTTTTATCTTGATAAAGCGGAGCGAAAATTGAAAGTGAGCGACAGTACTTATCAATGAGAAAGCTTAATACTGTTATTAAGGACGGAACTGTAGACTATATTTTCGGAGAATGTGAATTCAAAAGAAAGATAATAGATACACTGCTTTCGTTATATAAAAAATGGGGATATGCCGAAATAATGACCCCCATAATAGAATATAAGGACGTCTTTTCCGGCTATGCTGTAGGAGAGATGATAAAAGAAGAGGATATATATATCTTTTCCGATGAGAAGAACAGACGATTGGCTATACGTCCCGACTGCACAATGCCCATAGCCCGCGTGGCCGCATCTAAACTTAAAAATACAACCGTACCTTTTAGACTTTGTTATTCTCAGACTACTGTAAGAGCTAATTCTCTGCCTCTTGAGAGTACTCAGAGCGGTGTAGAGCTTATTGGCGCAAAGGGAATTTCTGCAGATACCGAAATCCTTGTATTGGCCGCAAAGAGTTTGGCCGAAACCGATTCATCTTTCCGCATTGAATTGGGCTATGGCTTGCTTTTCTCCACGCTTGTTGAAGAGTACGGTATTAATCCCGAATTGGCAGGTCAGGCTAAGGAACACATCGAGAGAAAGAACTTTGCCGCTCTTGAAGCTATGGATATTCCCGAGGTTATAAAGAAGCTTCCCAGATATTTCGGTGATGTTTCCGTACTTGATCAATATGCCAAAATGGTTGATTCTCCCAAAATCAAGGATATGCTTGACTATCTTAAGCAGTTGTATTCCAAACTGTCGGAATGCGGATTTGCCGATCATATAGATTTTGATTTGGGTATAGTAAACAGTCTTGATTATTATACGGGTATTATTTTCAGAGGCTACATAACTGATTCGGGAAGTGCCGTTCTTTCGGGTGGCCGTTATGATAATCTGTTGGAAAAATACGGTACTGCATTCCCCGCTATAGGTTTTGCTATCAATATTGATAACGTATTCGAGGCAAAAAAAGGCGGCTCAACCGCCGATTCGATTCCCGATATTTTGGTTAACGCCGCAGAAAACTGCGAGGCTAAGGCTTTTGCTGAGGCTGAGTCGCTATCCGATAAGGGAGTGTCGTTTATGTTTTCTTATGCGGAAACGGAAACCGATGCTTTAAATGAGGCAAAGGTAAGAGGTATTAAAAAGGTTATTCGCCTTACTTCTGCAGGAAGGATGGAATACGAGATATGAACAATACGAGACCTTTGCGAATTGCCCTTACGAAGGGCCGCCTTGAAGAAAAGACAGTAAGTCTTTTTGAGAGCAAGGGAATAGATTGCTCAGCCCTCCGTGATAAGGGAAGAAAGTTGGTATTCCCCATAACCTTCGGAGATATAACTGCCGAGGTTATTTTGGTTAAACCCCTGGACGTAATTACATACGTTGAGCACGGAATGTGTGATATAGGAGTTGTAGGTAAGGATACCATAATGGAGCATGGCAAGAGCTTTTATGAAATTGCCGACCTTGGTTTTGGCCGTTGCCGAATGGCCTTTGCAGGTAAGAAAGAATATGCAGAAAATCCCGCGCTCTTTTTTGACTCCTATGAGAAAAAAATAATTGCAACCAAGTTCGAAAACATTGCAAGAGAGTATTTTGCGAAAAACAATACCGACGTTGATATTATAAAAATAGAAGGCTCCGTTGAGACAGCTCCTGTTTTGGGTTTTGCTCACGGTATAGTGGATATAGTGGAGACGGGTACGACTCTTAAGGAAAACGGACTTGAAGTTATTGATACTATTTGCGACATATCTGCAAGAGTTATAGTGAATATTGCTGCTATGAAGATGAGAAAGGCAGAGATTGACGCCTTTGCAGATTTATTGAATATCTGAAACATACAAGGATGGATATAGATATGAGTAATGAAATCGTAAGAATAATTAAAGCTGACGGCGTAGCCGAATATGAATTCTTGGATTCCCTTAAAGATAGGGGAGAAGCAAAGGAAAAAGAGGTAGAAATTGCCGTTTCCGAGATAATTGCAGACGTTGCAAAAAGAGGCGACGCCGCCCTCCATGACTATTGCCTTAAGTTTGACGGTAAGGATCCCGAAAACTTCGAAGTTTCCCAAAAGAAAATAAAGGATAGCTACTATTGCAACGGACACTCTGTAACTATAGAGGCCGCAGCAAAGAAGATATTCGAATATCATGAAAAACAAAAGCAGAACGGCTATGCTGTTACCGGTGACGGTACGATTGTAGGTCAAAGAGTTATCCCTCTTGAAAGAGTAGGTATATACATCCCCGGCGGAACTGCGTTCTATCCTTCTTCCGTTCTTATGACCGCTATTCCCGCAAAGGTTGCCGGTGTTAAAGAAATTATTATGGTAACTCCTCCCACCGACAAGAAGGAGTTTAAGAACATTTTGTCCGCTGCTAAAATAGCAGGTGTTGATAAGGTTTATACCGTTGGCGGAGCTCAGGCTATTGCGGCTTTGGCTTACGGTACCGAAACAATTCCCAAGGTTGATAAGATCGTCGGCCCCGGTAATATCTACGTTGCCACCGCTAAAAAGCTTTTGTACGGTAAGGTTGATATTGATTCCGTTGCCGGTCCTTCCGAAATACTTATTATAGCTGACGAAACTGCTAATCCCGTTTATCTTGCGGCTGATATGCTTTCTCAGGCTGAACACGATAAACTTGCATCTTCACTTCTTTTCTGTACATCCGAAGAGCTTGCAAACAAAGTTAGAGAAGAGCTTGCAGTACAGCTTGAAGTTCTTCCCCGTAAGGAAATTGCAGCAGAAGCCCTTGCTAATGCCAGCGGCATAATCGTTTGTGACGTGGATTCCGCTATTAAAGCCGCAAACTATATGGCTCCCGAGCACCTTGAGCTTATGATCAAGGATCCCTTTGATAAGCTTGATGCCGTAAGAAACGCAGGCTCCGTATTCCTCGGTGAGAACTCTCCCGAGCCTCTGGGTGACTATATGGCAGGCCCCAATCACGTATTGCCCACTTCCGGTACTGCCAGATTCTTCTCTCAGCTTTCCGTTGATTCTTTCGTTAAGAAGTCTTCTTACATTTATTACAATAAGGAAGCTCTTGCAAAGGTTGGCGAGGATATAATTAAGCTTGCCAATAAGGAAACTCTTGGCGCCCACGCAAATTCCATAAAGGTAAGACTTAATAATAAATAAACTTATAGCCTTAAAGCGAAAGGTTAGTAACTAATGTTCGGTGATAAAATTAAAGGCTTTGAGCCTTATATTCCTTTTACATATACTCCCGGTCAGATCCGTTTGGATGCAAACGAGAGTCCCTACGATTTGCCATACAGTATAAAAGAGGAGATATTTAAAAGAATACGCAATCTTGATTTTGACAGATATCCCGACCCTTCCGCAAAGAAACTCTGCTCCGCATTTGCCGATTATTACGGTGTTAATGAGGAATGTGTGGTTGCGGGTAACGGCTCGGACGAGCTTCTTTCTTTAATCTTATCCGTTTCTTTGAAAAAGGGCGGAGTGGTTACTGTAACGAAGCCTGACTTTTCTATGTATTCATTTTATTCCACTTTAGGAGAAAATGAAGTAAGAGTTTTTGATAAAGGCTCTGTAGATGGATTTGACGTTATGGAATTTGCCTCTTTTGCAAAAGGCTCCGAGGTCATTATCTTCTCAAATCCCTGTAATCCCACGGGACAGATTTTATCTGCAAAAGATGTATTGACTTTGGCGGATAATGTTGACGGGCTTCTTATTGTGGATGAGGCCTATATGGATTTTGCTGATGAAAGCGTTATTACCGAGGCTTCAAAACGCAAAAACCTGATGGTACTCAAGACTCTTTCCAAGAGTTTTGGTTGTGCTTCCGTTCGTGTAGGATTTGCCGTGTCTTCAAAAGAAAACGTAGACGTTATTAAAACCCTCAAGTCTCCTTATAATCTCAATTCCATTTCCCAGGTGATAGGTGAGATTATCCTTAAAAATAAGCCTCTTGCGAAAAAAAGAGTGGAGAGTATAAAGGCTTCACGGGATATTTTATTTGGCGGCTTATGTGCCTATAACAACGAGGATTTTGTTGTGTATCCCACCTATGCAAACTTTGTTTACGTGAAGACCTCAAAAGCTCAGGCAATAGCGGACAAGTTGCTCCAAAAAGGAATCGTTGTCAGATGCTTTAAGGATGCGCTTCGTATTTCGGCAGGTTTGCCCGAAGAAGTGGAAAGATTGCTTGATGTCTTTAAGGAGATAAGCGATATTTTAAAATAATCTTTATTATAGGATGAAGAATCGTTATGAGAAAAGCTCTTATTATAAGAAAAACCAAAGAAACCGATATAACTTTGTCTTTAAATATAGACGGTAAAGGTGTTTTTAATGGTACAAGCGGAATTGGCTTTTTTGACCACATGCTTAACAGCCTTTGCGTACATTCGGGTATTGATATTGAATTACAGTGCAAGGGGGACTTGCAGGTTGACTGTCATCACACTGTAGAGGATATCGGTATTGTTTTGGGAAAAGCTTTTGCAGAAGCGCTGTCCAATAAAAAAGGCCTTGCAAGATACGGTACCTTCTATATCCCTATGGACGAGGCTCTCGCTATGGCTTCCATTGATATTTCTGGCAGAGCATATCTTGTATTTAACGCAGAGTTTAACTCTGATCGTGTAGGGGAATTTGATACTTGTATGGCAAGAGAATTCTTCAGAGCGTTTGCTATGAATTCAGACACCACTCTTCATATAAACCTTAATTACGGCTATAATGCACATCACTGCATTGAGGCTATCTTTAAGGCCTTTGCTCATGCAGTCAGAGTAGCGGTATCTCCTACCGGAAGTAACGAAGAGTTGTCTGCAAAGGGTGTTCTTTAATGAAAATAGGTATTGTGGATTACGGGGCGGGAAATCTTCGTTCTGTAGAAAAAGCCCTTCATTACGTTGGTGCTGAATACGTGGTTTGTGAAACTCCCGAGGCTCTCGATGCCTGCGACGGTATTATTTTGCCCGGTGTCGGAGCTTTTCCCGATGCTGTAAAAGCACTTAAGGATAAGGGACTTTTTGATTATCTCAAAAATAAAATAGGGGAACGCCCCTTCCTGGGTATATGCCTTGGAATGCAGCTTTTGTTTGAGAAAGGCCATGAGTTTTGCGAATGCGAAGGTCTTGGGTTGATTGAGGGAGAGGTTTGTCCTATTGCTTTTTCCGAAGGCTTGAAAATTCCTCACATGGGTTGGAACAGCCTTATTTTAAATGAGAAGGATCCGCTATTGGACGGCGCAGAGGGTAATTACTATTATTTTGTACACTCCTTTGAGGCAATTACTCCATCTGAAAACGTGACGGCCTATACCCAGTACGGTAAAAAGATAGTTGCCGCGGTAAGAAAAGGTAACGTATGG
>JAZSCR010000047.1:0-11539 GCA_045530715.1 Eubacteriales bacterium | reverse complement strand
TTGGCTCACAGAACGACATGGCTACGATCCGACTTTAGGTTGTTTCATAATAGTACTGTCTTTTATGATACACCGTATGTCCATAGCTCTGGTTCCCATATTTGTATTCTACGGGATTTACAGACTTGTGGAAAAATCGAGATTTTCTCGCTTCGTTAAAGGAACACGGTTGGCAATAGCAGTGTGTATTCTTGTCCTGCTGTCTTATTTTTGCGCCAGAGGGTTGCAGGCTCTTATCCTCACCACAGGATTACTTAAAGGGAATGATTTTGGATATATTGCCAATACGGCAGGTAATTCCATATTCTCTACCTGGCTTACGTTTGCTCCTCAGGCTGCCCTCGCATTCTTTATTCTCCTGTTTGACGGAAGATACGAAGAAACTGAAAATATTCACCGCATAAAGATATTCTGTCTATACGACGTTATTATACTTCCCGCAGCTACGGTGCTTGGATTTTGGAGAGTTAACGAATATCTCTATCTTGCCCGTTTGATAATGTGGGGCGTGCTCGCTTTTGAAGGGGAGAAGCTTATTCCTCAGAAACTAAAAAAGCTTTACAGAGTAGGCGTCTTTGCATTATTCTTGTTGTGGCTTGTTTTTCGCATATATTCCGAGTGGGATTCCCTTAAGATAATGCCTTATATATTTTCGTTTTAACGGAGAGTTGATTTGAGATGAACATTAAGAAGATTATCAAATACTTTACCAATCCCGACTACAGATTTCTTTTGGCCGCAATGAAGGGCGAGAAGGAGTCCGTACCCGATAAAGAATATATTACCCGCATATTCCATGCCAGAATGGAATCAAAGCTTGACCTTGAAAATCCCGTTACTTTCAGCGAAAAGATGCAGTGGATAAAGCTTTACGACCGCCGTCCCGAACAGACTGTTATGGTGGATAAGTATCTGGCAAGGGAATATATTTCTCAGCGTATAGGAGATGAGTACCTGGTTCCCCTCGTAGGAGTATGGGAAAATCCCGATGATATTGATTTTGACGCTCTGCCCGATAAATTTGTACTTAAATGCAATCATAATTCGGGTCTTGGAATGTGTATTTGTCACGATAAATCAACCCTTGACCGCGCTGCAGTTGTAGACGGCCTTAAAAAGGGTCTTGCAGAGGACTATTATCTTATGGGCAGAGAGTGGCCCTATAAGAACGTTCCCCGCCGAGTAATTTGCGAGGAACTTCTCGAAGACACCGTGATGGGAGAGCTTGTGGACTACAAGTTTTTCTGCTTTGACGGAGAGGTATATTGTACCTTCGTAAGCACCGACAGAGCAACGGCGCAGGGTATAAAAGTATCCTTCTTTGACCGTGATTGGAAAATCCTTCCCTTTAAGAAAAGATATCCTCCCGTAAGAGAAGATTTTCCCAAGCCTGTTAACTACGATAAAATGGTGGAAATATCCGCCCTACTTTCTAAAACTTTTCCTTTCCTTCGGGTTGACTTTTACGAGGTTGAAGGTCGTTTATATATCGGCGAGTTGACCTTCTGCCCCGGAAGCGGATTTGAACCCTTCTATCCCGAGGAATGGGACACCATTCTCGGAAATATGGTTACCCTTCCTCCCAAAAAGGAATATGAAGATTGATTATGAATAACAGTATTCAAACAACGGACAATATGAACCGCAAGGTCACTAAAGCTACCGCCTGGTCCTCTTTTACGGAGATAGCGGCGAAGATAGTGACTCCTGTGGTCAATATAATTTTGGCTCGACTCCTAATGCCCGAAGCTTTCGGTATAGTGGCAGTTATAACCATGGTTATAAGCTTTGCCGAGGTGTTTACCGATGCGGGATTCCAGAAGTATATCGTCCAGAGGGAGTTTGAGTCTGAAGAGAAGTTAAATAAGTGTACCACCGTGGCGTTCTGGACAAACCTCAGCCTTGCGGCGGTGATATGTCTTATAATTTTCTTCTTCCGCCACGGAATTGCTACCCTTGTGGGAAGTCCCGACTTGGGTAACGTAATCGCTCTGTCATCTCTTCTGATCCTCGTTTCCTCATTTTCCAGTATACAGATGGCAAGATACAGACGGGCGTTTGACTTTAAAACCCTCTTTTTTGTAAGAACAGGAGGTTCTCTTATACCTCTTGTTGTTACTGTTCCCTTAGCCTTCGTTCTTCGTGATTATAGGGCCCTTCTTATAGGAACCTTTGCCTCTTATATATTTAACGCCGTTGTTCTTACGGCAAAATCAAAATGGAAGCCCACCTTGTATTTTGATTTCAGACTGCTAAAAGAGATGTTTTCCTTTAGTATATGGTCGCTTTTTGAAAGCATCGCAATCTGGCTGACCTCTTACGTAGGCGTCTTTATCGTAGGTTCTCACCTCAGCGAGCATTATCTCGGTATATACCGTAACTCTATGAGTACGGTAAATTCTCTTATTTCCATAATAACAGCCGCCGTTACCCCCGTGCTTTTTGCGGCTCTTTCCCGAAATCAGAATAACGACGGCGAATTTAAGCGACTCTATTATCAGTTCCAGCGGCTTACAGCGGTTATAGTAATGCCAATGGGCGTGGGAATGTACCTTTTCAGCGACCTTATTACCTACATTCTCTTGGGTGACCAATGGATGGAGGCCTCGGGTTTTATAGGCCTTTGGAGCCTTACAAGTTCTGTGGTGGTTGTATTCTCCTACTTCTCAAGCGAGGTTTACCGCAGTAAGGGAGAGCCTAAAATATCCCTTCTGTCCCAGGTGATTCATCTTGCGTTCCTTATACCTATTCTTTCGGTATGTATCGGATATGGGTTTGAGGCGCTGTATACCGCCCGTTCCCTTATTCGTTTGCAGGGGGTTGCCGTTGGTATCATCATTATGCAGATAAGGTACAAATTCAAGTTTACCGACGTTGTGAAAAACATCCTGCCTATGGCGGTATCTACTCTCGTTATGGGAGTTGCGGGATATTTGCTAAAAGGTTTAAACGGTGGTATCCTGTGGCAATTTTGCTCAATAGCAATATGTATATTGATTTATTTCGGTATACTCTTTACCCTGTTTCCCAATACCAGAAGGGAAATAATGGGCTCGGAGTACGTTAAAAATATTCTTTCAAAATTTAGAGGAAAGAGGATAAAGTAATGCTTTGTGTTGACAGATTCGAACAGATCTATAAGCGAACTCCCGAAGGAATTGCATTTTGTCCTTACAGGATTTGCCCTGTAGGTGCACACATAGATCATCAGTTCGGTAAGATCACGGGGTTTGCTATAGACAAGGGCATCCATATCGCTTACGAGCCTAAATATAACGGCGTTGTGGAACTGTATTCTTTACAGTTTGAAAAGCGAGCCCAGTTCCACGTTAAAGACGTTCCCGAAAGCGCCCAGGGGGATTGGGCGGATTATCTTCGCGGCGTAACTGTAATGCTCGGGAAAAAGCATCCTTTGAAGGTTGGCTTGAGCGGCGTTATTGAAGGCAGTTTGCCCATAGGCGGTCTTTCTTCATCTGCTGCAGTAATGCTTGCTTTTCTTTCTGCTTTGTGCGACGTGAACGGAATAGAACTTACCGAGCACGAAATGATAATGACTGTTATGACCGCAGAGAATAAGTACGTGGGTGTTTCTTGCGGAAAGCTTGATCCCAGTAGTGAGGTTCTTGCAAAAAAAGATAACCTTCTGACCTTTGACCCCAAGGATGATTCTTTCGAATTGTTCCCCGTTTCACCTAAACTAAAGCCATACAAGATAGCTATCTTCTTCTCCGGCCTTGAACGTAATCTTGCAGGTACGAAGTTTAATATGAGAGTTGACGAGTGCCGTTCAGCGGCGTATGCTCTTAAAGCGTTCGGCGGGATTGAATACGGAAAGTTTGAGCAGACCTATATGAGAGATGTTCCTTACGAGGTTTATCAAGAGCACCGTATGCGCCTCCCCGATAACTGGAGAAAGCGTGCTGACCACTTCTATTCCGAATGTGCAAGGGTTGAAAAAGCTATTGATGCATGGAAAAACGGAGATATCGAAACCTTTGGCAGAATGTCATTTGAGAGCGGAGCGTCGTCCATTAATAATTATGAAACGGGCTCTCCCGAACTTAAAACCCTTTACGAAATAATGACCCGAACAGAGGGTATTTACGGCGGAAGATTTTCAGGAGCAGGATTTAAGGGCTGTTGTATGGCTCTTATTGATCCCGCTTTTGAGGAATCCATCGTTAGAAAAGTTTCAGAAGAATATCTTAAGGAATTCCCCCTTCTTGAGGGTAAATATTCCTATCACCTGTGCCTGAGTGCATCTGGGATAGGACGAGGGAAGTAAAAATATGAAATGCCTTATACTTGCGGCGGGATACGCTACCCGTCTTTATCCTTTAACTGAAAATTTCCCCAAGCCCTTACTTGAGGTTGGACAAAAGACCATCCTTGATTGGCTGATTGACGACGTTGATACTCTGGGGCTTGTGGATGAATATATAGTGGTATCCAATCATCGCTACGCAGAGCATTTTGATAACTGGGCGAAAGGTAAGAAGCAGAAAATAACTGTTCTTGATGACGGTACTGTTTCCAACGAAACCCGACTTGGCGCTGTAAAAGATATAGACTTTGCTGTTAAGCAGCTTGGAATTGAGGATGATCTTATGGTTTTGGCAGGGGATAACGTTCTTGATTTTAGCCTTACCTCGTTTATCTCCTATGCGGTCAAGAAGAATACTTCCTGCATAATGAGATACTACGAACCCGTATATGAAAAACTCATCAAGTGCGGCGTTGTTGAAATAGACGGGGAAGACCTTGTTCTTTCCATGACCGAGAAATCCTTAACCCCTGCTACAAATTGGTGCTGCCCGCCCTTTTATTTTTATACAAAGGCTGATCTTTCCCTTATAGAGCAGGGTATAGCCCAGGGGTGCGGTACAGATGCTCCCGGTAGTTATGCTGCATGGTTGTGTACAAAAACCAAAGTCCACGCTATGGAAATGCCCGGAAAACGTTACGATATAGGAAACCTTGAAAGTTATGAAAAGGTTAAAAAGGAGTACAAGGGAATAATATGTTAGATATTAACGTTTTTCTTGACAATTCAACCGTCCTCGTTACGGGTGCTGCGGGGTTTATTGGGTCAAATCTCGTGTTGCGGTTGCTTAAAGAACTTCCAAATGTCCACATTATAGGCATTGATGAGCTCAATGATTATTATGACGTTTCAATAAAGGAGTACCGCCTTTCGGTTATAGAAAAAGAGGCAGCTTCCGACAAAAAGTGGACCTTCATTAAGGGAAGCATTTCCAATATGGAGTTGCTTGAAGAGATATTTGAAACTCACCGCCCAAAGGTGGTTGTAAATCTTGCCGCCCAGGCCGGGGTGAGATACTCAATTACTAACCCTGAGGCTTATATCAGATCCAATATGATAGGCTTCTACAATATTCTTGAGTGTTGTCGTAGGTATCCTGTTGAGCATTTGGTATACGCGTCAAGTTCTTCTGTATACGGCTCAAACGCAAAAATCCCTTATTCAACGGACGACAAGACCGACTCTCCCGTAAGTCTTTATGCCGCAACAAAAAAATCAAACGAGTTATTTGCCCATTCCTATTCCAAACTTTATGATATTCCTGCTACAGGCTTGCGTTTCTTTACAGTATACGGTCCTGCGGGGCGCCCCGATATGGCGTATTTCGGATTTACGGACAAGCTTATAAAGGGCGAAAAAATAAAAATATTCAATTACGGTAACTGTAAAAGAGATTTTACTTATATAGACGATATCGTTGAGGGTATATACAGAGTTATGCTCCGCGCCCCTGAAAAGAAGAGGGGAGAGGACGGGCTGCCCGTGCCTCCTTGCCGTGTATACAATATCGGTAACAGCAGTCCCGAAAATCTTCTGGATTTCGTTGATATTCTTTGCCGAGAGTTGGTTTTGGCAGGGGTATTGCCTGAGGATTACGATTTTGAAGGCCACAAAGAGCTTGTTCCCATGCAGGCGGGAGACGTTCCCGTGACCTATGCGGATACTTCTGCGTTGGAAAAAGATATGGGATTCCGTCCTTCTACACCATTGAACGAAGGTCTTAAACGGTTTGCTCAGTGGTACAAAGAGTTTTATAAATAGAGTGCGAATTTATCCTATTTTACTGCATTTATGCGGTAACCCGGAGGATTAATATGAAATCAAACAAACCCTTACTCGGTAAGTCCAGAAAGGTTATTCTGGTACTTTTTGATATAGCCTGTTTCTTCATTATAGCTGCGCTGTACTATATTGCGTCTGATATTTTCAGGCCAAGACTTGTGTATGATGCATCTATATATTGGGAAAATTCTGCCATCCTCGCAGGTTGTATGTTCCTTTACAGATTTATCTTTGGAACCTATTTCAGCGTATGGAGATATACTAATACGGCGACTTATTTTAAGACTGTGGTTGCCGATGCGTTGGGTGGCTTAACTGCGGTGATTATCGCCCGTTGCACGGGACTGTATTCCGGATTTTGGCATTTCCTTACCGTAGCATCCCTGACGGCTCTCCTGACACTTTGTTCCCGCTTTGCGTACAGACTTTTGTATAAGCGCAGTAATGCTATGGGTGAGTCGGATATTCCCAAGATAAACGTAGCCATAGTTGGTGCTGGACAAGTGGGCGCTATGCTTGCAGACGAGCTTACTTGTAATCCCAAATCCATATATAAACCCGTGTTTTTTATTGATAAAGATGCATCCAAGATAGGTAGTAAGGTTGCAGGACTTCGCGTATATAATGAGGATAAAAAGATATATGATCACCTGCTTGACTATTCTGTGCGAGAAATATTTATTGCTATATCGAATATTGACAGCGAGGAAACCGAGAAACTGCTGGCCTTTTACGGAAAGACCTCTTGCAAAATAAAGATTTACGGTATTCCCGTAAAGGAGCACGGTAAAAATAAGGCACAAAAGAAGAGATCTATAAGAGAAATACAGATAGAGGACCTTCTTTTCAGAAACCCGCTTAACGTTAACGATAGTTCAACCTCTAATTATTATGAGGGTAAAACGGTGCTTGTAACGGGTGGCGGCGGTTCCATAGGTAGTGAACTTTGTCGACAGATAGCTGCTTATTCGCCTAAAAAACTTATCATTCTTGATATTTACGAAAATAACGCTTACGATATCCAGCAGGAACTCGTAGGTAAGTACGGTAATGAACTCGATCTTTCCGTAGAGATTGCATCTGTCAGGGACAGAGAGCGCCTTGAGTGTATATTTGCTTTCTATAAGCCCCAGATAGTATTTCACGCCGCGGCCCATAAACACGTTCCTCTCATGGAGCATAGCGGAAGAGAAGCTATCAAGAACAATATATTGGGTACTTATAATACTGCCGATATGGCCGAAAAGTACGGTGTTGAGAAGTTCATTCTCATTTCCACCGATAAAGCCGTTAATCCCACCAATATTATGGGCGCTTCAAAGCGTATGTGTGAAATGGTTATTCAGTGCAGAACCGATAGCAATACCAGCTTTGCGGCGGTTCGCTTTGGTAACGTTCTCGGTTCAAACGGCTCTGTAATACCCCTTTTCAGACGTCAGATAGAGGCGGGCGGCCCCGTTACCATAACCGATAAGCGTATTATACGCTATTTTATGACCATTCCCGAAGGAAGCCAGTTGGTTATGCAGGCGGGTGCCATGGCTAAGAGAGGCGAACTCTTTGTCCTTGATATGGGCAAGCCCGTAAAGATATACGACTTGGCTGTAAATCTCATTCGTCTTTCGGGATATGAGCCGGGCAGAGATATAAAAATTGAGGAAATCGGTCTTCGTCCCGGCGAAAAGCTTTACGAAGAACTCCTCATAAAAACCGAAACCCTTGATAAGACCGACAATAATATGATATTCATTGAAAGGGATACTCCTCTTTCCCGTGAAGATATTGAAGAAAAGCTTGAATATCTCCGCAAAGCTATGGAAGAGTCTAAAGACAGCATTGGCTCCGATGTTGTAAGAGATGCTATGATGAAGGTGGTTCCTACCTTCGTTTCTCCCGAATCGGTAAACGCAAAGGCTGAAAAGTCCAGCGAGATGAAAAACGCATAAAAAAGAGCTCCCCAAGGGGAGCCCTTTAATCGGTCAATTAATCTATATAATAGTCTTCATACTCTTCACTGTCATAGTCTGTAATATCAGTAATATCCGACGAATCGACGACAGCTGTGACGTTGTCTTCTTCATATTGGGGACGGCAGTTTCCCGTAACGTAGTCCATACCGATTTCGGCTACTATGATGTTTTCCGTGGTGTCAAATTTAACGGTTACCTTAGAGGCCGAAAGAATGGGTTCCATGAGCTGTATTAAAGGAGGATTTGGCTTTTTGCCCTCGTTCGTTCTTCTCATTCTGCTATGGCCCTTTGGGTTTGTGCCTCTTTTGAAGAAAACCATATTTATTCTTCCGTTGCAGAAGTCAACGTCTGCAGTAATGGGTGAAGGGTCATTCGTTTGGGAAAGCATAAAGTATATGACCTGTTCAATCATAATTCTGTATAGCTCGAAAACGCCTTTTACGTAAAGGGTATCGGCCTTCATCGTGGCCGTTTTGCTCAGTTCTATACGGAACGCGTTCTTACTAACCAGGGTAAGTAATGATAACAGAGTAAATACTGTTTTCTCTTCTTTCATGAGAAAGTAGTTCTGGGTAATGAAATCCACGTAATCTCTACGGTGATTGTACAGCTTAAGAGAATTTCTGTACATTCGTCTTACGGCTTTTCTTGTTTCTTTATGAGGGCACTCCTCCAGGATATCTTCTAAAGCTTTCAGGAGGTTTTCGAAGCTGCCTTCGTCATCAATATACTCCAGAGGCACTAATGAGGTAGATTGCAATTCTACTGCATTGACGGTGTTTCCCAGAAAGCCTGCAACTTCGTCGTTTCTGATAATAGGTGTTACTCGTAAGTATGTAAAAATGTCTTGCTGCTTAAAGGGGATAAATGCGGTTTGGCGCTTTATTCTGGCTGTATTAAGAATTTCTTGCCATCCTTCACAAAGGTGGTTCTGAATATTAGTTCCGTCCAGCAGACATCCCAAAGATACGTTTGCCGCCAAATTTGAGTAAATTATATCGCTTCCGTCGGGTGATAATATAATTATTCCGTAAGGAGCAACTTCATATTTGGATTTAAGATAGTCTTTTGATAGAGTATTTTGGGTTTCCATAGTTATTGCCTATCCGATTTGATTTTATACTGTAATTTTAGTATATATAATTATTTTGAACAAATCAAGCCATTTTGGCATTTTCAAAATCAAAAACATAGAATAAACTGTAAAATAATGATATTAGCGAGGTAAATATGTATAAAATATCTCAGTTGTGTGACCTTTCTCACTCGTTGATGGGTGATTATATTTCTTCATTTGAATATCCGTGGGAAGCGTTGTCCAGATTAAAGGACGCAATCGTTACGATAGGTATTACCCTTGGTGATGAATATACAGAGATAAGCCCCGAAGTGTGGGTTCATAAAGATGCGAAGGTATATCCTTCCGCATATGTTTGCGGCCCTTGTATTATCGGCGCAGGAACTGAGGTTCGCCATTGCGCATTTATAAGAGGAAGTGCTGTTATAGGAGAAAACTGCGTTATCGGGAACTCCGTAGAAATAAAGAATGCTGTCATTTTTGATAACACCGAGGTTCCCCATTACAATTACGTCGGCGACAGTATTTTGGGATATAAATCTCATCTTGGCGCAGGAAGTATAACTTCCAATATTAAATCTGATAGAAAGAATATAGTTATACACGACTTTGACGGAAAAATTGAAACGGGGCTGCGAAAAATAGGTGCTATGCTGGGCGATTTCGTAGAGGTGGGGAGTAATACCGTCCTTAATCCGGGAACGGTAATCGGCCGTAATACCACCGTTTATCCTCTTTGCTCGGTGAGGGGCGTAATTCCCGCAGACAGCATATATAAGAAAGACGGCGTTATTGTTGATAAGATAAGGAGGTAATGTTATGGGTAAGTATTTTGGTACGGACGGTTTCAGAGGCGAAGCCAATATTGACCTTACTGCAGACCACGCATTCAGCGTTGGCCGCTTTCTTGGTTGGTATTATGGAGAGATAAAGAAAAGAAATGGAGACGATACCTCTCCACGTGTGGTAATAGGTAAGGATACCAGAAGATCAAGCTACATGATAGAATACAGTTTGGTTGGAGGCCTTGTGGCTTCCGGAGCAGATGCGTATCTTCTTCACGTTACCACAACACCCTCCGTTGCATACGTTACTAAAATAGACGAGTTTGACTGCGGTATAATGATTTCTGCCAGCCATAATCCTTTTTACGATAACGGAATAAAGCTTATAAACGGCGACGGAGAAAAGATGACTGATGACGTGATCTCGCTCATTGAGGATTATCTTGACGGAAAACTTGAGGTATTCGGAAAAAAAATACCCGTTCTTCCTTATGCCAAAGGGGAAAAGATAGGTTGCACCGTAGACTATATTGCGGGAAGAAACCGATATATCGGATATCTTATATCCTTAGGCATGTTCTCATTCAGAGGGATAAATATAGGTCTTGACTGTGCAAACGGCAGCTCCTGGACTATAGCCAAAGCCGTTTTTGATGCCCTGGGCGCAAAAACTCACGTCATAAATGCAGAGCCTAACGGACTTAATATTAATGCCGCTGCCGGCTCCACCCATATTGAGGTGCTTCAGAAATACGTGGTTGAGAACGGTCTTGACGTTGGCTTTGCCTACGACGGTGATGCCGACCGCTGTATTTGCGTTGACCATAAAGGCAACGTGGTAAACGGTGACCATATTCTCTATATATGCGGTAAGTATTTGAAAGAAAAGGGCTGGCTAAACAATAACACAGTAGTGACCACCGTGATGTCAAATTTTGGCCTTTATAAGGCTTTTGACGAGATGGGGATAAACTATACCCAGACATCGGTTGGGGACAAATACGTATACGAATATATGATGAAAAACAACTGCCGTCTTGGCGGTGAACAATCGGGCCATATTATATTCTCAAAATACGCCACCATGGGTGACGGTATTCTTACCAGCCTTAAAATAATGGAAGTAATGCTTGAAAAGAAAAAGTCTCTTTATGAGCTTGCTTCCGAGCTTGTGCTGTATCCTCAATGTCTTATAAACGTAAGGGTTACTGATAAGAAGGCTGCCCTTGCCGACCAAAGAGTAATTGACGCGGTTGATGAGGTTAAGGCTCTTCTGGGCGATTCGGGACGAATCCTTATAAGAGAATCCGGTACGGAGCCTGTAATCAGGGTAATGGTTGAATGCGGTGATGCCGACCTTTGCCAATCTTCAGCCGAAAAAGTAAGTAGTATAATAAGAAATCTTTAAGATATATAGGAATTTGCAAGAAAAGGAAGTATGATGTATGATTGAAAACGTGGCTATGACCATAGGAAAGGTAAAAAATATAGCTCTTATTGCCCACGATAATATGAAGGATGAAATGATACGCTGGTGCAAGGAGAACGTGGAGATACTGAATAAGCATTTTCTCTGCGGTACGGGGACTACCGCAAAGAT
>JAZSCR010000163.1:0-3383 GCA_045530715.1 Eubacteriales bacterium | reverse complement strand
TAAGGCTCCTTATTATTGTGCATATGCTGGGCGTAGAAAATAACTATACCCGACTCGGGGTCGATGTGGGCATAAGAGCCTGCTGCGCCTGCCCAACCAAAGGTACCGTCGGCGCAGTTATATCCGCCTTCGGCTCTGTTTATGGCAGTTCTCACGCCAAGGCCGTAGCCGAAGCCCGCATTCTGACTCCACTCAAGAAAATCCTTTCTCGCAGTTTCGTCAAGTCTGTTAGTACGCATAAGATTAAGGGTATTTTTGCTCAGTATTTTAACACCGTCGTAGCTTGTGCCGTAATTACACATAGCCGCGGCAAATTTACAGTAGTCGTTTACGGTAGAGATAAGACCGGCTCCGCCGCTTTCAAAATTCTTACCGCCCTGGAACTTATTTTTCTTCTCTATCTCGTGGAAGGTATCCTCGTCATAAGAGAAGGCGTAAAGGGTAGCAAGACGGTGCGCCTTTTCTTCGGGAACACGGAAATAGGTGTCATTCATACCGAGAGGTTCAAAAATATTTTCTCTCATATATTCACCCAAAGTCTGACCCGAAACAACCTCTATGAGAGCGCCGAGAACGTCGTGACACCAGCTGTAATGCCAATGTGTACCGGGCTCAAAATGAAGTACGCTTTTTGCCATAGCGGCGGCAAATTCCCTGGTTGTATATGTATCAGGTTTTTCTTCCAAAAGCTTTCTGACAGCCTTGCATTTTTCATAGTCAAGGCCTGCGGTCATAGCAAAAAGATCCCCTACGGTTATGGGCTTCTGTGCGGGTACGGTATCGAGGAATCCGCCCTTCTGATTGGGAACGTATTTCTTCATTTCCTTATACTCGGGCAGATAGAGATACAAGGGGTCGTTAAGCAAAAACTTTCCCTTTTCGAGAAGCTGCATACCTGCAGTACAGGTAACCACCTTTGAGGTGGAATATATGTAATACATGTCCTCGGGGGAAACCTTTCTTCCTGTGGCCACGTCGGAATATCCTGCGCTGTGTCTGAATATTTCCTTGCCGTCCTTAAGAACGGCACAGTCAACACCGGGAATATGCTGAACGGTTACAAGATCGTCAAGAAAACTCTTTAAGGGTGAAAAATCCATTTTTCTTCGTTCCTTTACAGAATGTTTTATACGGTATAAGTCTACACCAAAAGCCCCCTCTTGTCAACCCCTGTACCCAAAAAGTTAAAATCACTTTAAAATTACAATTTCGGATAAAATTCGTTTTTTTGATTTGAATACTTATGATATATTTGATATCATTATAGAAACAGTCCACCTTAAGGGAGGCAAAACTATGGTAAAGCAAAAAGAATTAAAAAAGAAATCCTTTATAATTTCAGGACTTGCAAGATTTATACCCTACTACAAACCCTATCTCGGCACCTTCGTATGCGACATGCTCTGTTCCCTGGGCGTTACCCTTTCGGATCTGGCGTTCCCCATGCTGGTAAGATACCTTATGAACAACGGCCTCAGCGAAGCTTCGGGAGTAAATCTGGACGTAATATGGAAAACTGCGATACTAATCCTTCTGTTGAAGGTTGCAGACGTACTTTGCAATTATTACGTAAACTCCTACGGTCACATAATGGGCTCCCGAATGGAAACCGATATGAGAACAAAGCTTTTTGCACACCTTGAAAAGCTTTCTTTCTCCTATTACGACAACGTAAAAATAGGTCAGTTGATGTCGCGAATCACCAACGACCTTTTTGATATAACCGAATTTGCTCACCACTGCCCCGAGGAATTCCTCATCGCGGGCATTAAGATAATAGGCTCATTTATTATCCTTTCAACGATAAGCTTGAAGGTGACCCTCGTAATATTCGCCTGTCTCCCCTTTATGTTTGCTTTCTCCCTTATATACAGCAAAAAAATGCGTTCCGCATTTAAGGAGCAGCGTACCCAGATAGGTGAAATAAACGCCGAAGTAGAGGATTCACTTGCAGGTATCCGCGTAGTAAAATCCTTTGCAAACGAGGAGCTTGAAAAGGAAAAATTCGACAGAAGCAACAAGAAATTCTTATCCATAAAGAAAAAGACATACAGATACATGGGCATATTCCATTCCGGCATCAGATTCTTCAACAGCTTTATGTATCTTACCGTTGTGGTTGCGGGCGCACTGTTTATAGTCGCAGGAGAAATAACTCTGGTAGACCTCACCGCATACATACTCTACGTTACCACCCTTCTTAATTCCATATCCACCCTTGTTTCCTTTACAGAACAGCTTCAGAGAGGTCTTACAGGATTCCACAGATATCTTGAAATTCTTGATACTCCTGCAGATATAGCCGACAGTCCCAACGCTACCGATATAGAAAACGTTCAGGGCAATATATCCTTTGAAAACGTTGACTTTAAGTACGGCGAAAATCTCTCCGAGGTACTTTCCAACATAAACATGACCGTAAATAAGGGCGAAAAAATAGCCATCGTAGGCCCCTCTGGCGGCGGCAAGACCACTATTTGCAGTCTTCTCCCCCGCTTTTACGACGTTACGGGCGGCAGAATCACCCTTGACGGCAAAGATATAAGAGATATCACCCTCAAATCCCTCCGCAGCAGTATCGGCGTAGTACAGCAGGACGTTTATCTATTTGCAGGAACTATCAGAGAAAATATTGAGTACGGCAAACCCGGCGCCTCCTTTGAAGAGATAGTTGAGGCAGCGAAGAACGCGGGCGCTCACGACTTTATCTGCTCCCTCGATAACGGCTACGACACATACGTAGGTGAAAGAGGCGTTCGTCTTTCGGGCGGTCAGAAGCAAAGAATATCCATAGCAAGAGTATTCCTAAAAAATCCCCCCGTCCTCGTTCTTGACGAGGCAACCTCTGCCCTTGACAACGAAAGCGAAAAGATAGTCCAGCGCTCTCTCGACACCCTGGCAGAGGGCAGAACAACCTTTATTATAGCCCACCGACTTACCACTGTAAGGAACGCCACGAAGATTCTCGTTCTTACTGAAAACGGCATTGAAGAAACTGGCACCCACGAGGAGCTTATGGCTAAAAACGGCATTTACAGCAATCTTTACGAGCTTTACAGCGTATAACCAATCACAAACTAAGGAAGCGAAAATAATGAATAATTATTTCGGCAAAATAATCAATACCCACGTTCACATCTACCCAGAAGCAATAGCAACCAAAGCCACCGAGGCAATAGGAAAATTCTACGATATCCCTATGGACAGAGTTGGCACCGAAGAAAATATGCTTAAAGAAATGGACACCTTCGGCATAAACCACATCTTTCTTTTAAGCACCGCCACCGTTCCAAAGCAGGTTAGACACATAAACGATTTCCTTATCTCTCTCCTTCAAAAGCACGGCAGGGATAAGTTCACCGCCTTCGGCACGGTACATCATC
>JAZSCR010000113.1:0-5347 GCA_045530715.1 Eubacteriales bacterium | reverse complement strand
TGGCTGCGTTTTCGATGGCGGAACGGGTAACCTTTGCGGGGTCAACGATACCGGCCTCGAACATATCACAGTATACCTCTGCGGCTGCGTTGTAGCCGTAGTTTGCTTTTCTGGAATTCTTGATTTTATCAACGATAATGGCGCCTTCGATACCTGCGTTGATAGCTATCTGACGCATGGGAGCTTCGAGAGCTGCGAGAACGATCTTAACGCCGGTCTTTTCGTCGCCGTCGGTGGTCTTGAGAAGCTCTTCAACGCCCTTGTAAGCGTTAACGAACGCTACGCCGCCGCCTGCTACGATACCCTCTTCAACAGCGGCCTTGGTAGCGGAGAGAGCGTCCTCGATACGGAGCTTTCTTTCCTTCATTTCTACCTCGGTAGCCGCGCCAACCTTGATAACTGCTACGCCGCCGGAGAGCTTTGCAAGGCGTTCCTGAAGCTTTTCTCTGTCAAACTCGGAGGTGGTAACCTCGATAGCGGACTTGATCTGGCCGATACGGGCTTCGATCTCTGCCTTTTCCCCTGCGCCGTCAACGATAACGGTGTTTTCCTTGGTAACCTTAACCTGTCTTGCACGACCAAGCATTTCGATGGATGCGTTCTTGAGGTCGAGGCCAAGCTCTTCGCTGATAACCTGACCGCCGGTAAGGATAGCGATATCGCGGAGCATTTCCTTTCTTCTGTCGCCAAAGCCGGGAGCCTTTACTGCAACGCAGGTAAGGATGCCTCTGATCTTGTTAACGAGAAGGTTTGCAAGAGCGTCACCTTCAACGTCCTCGGCGATAATAACAAGCTTCTTGCTTGCCTGAACGATCTGCTCGAGAAGGGGAAGTATATCCTGAATGTTGGAGATCTTCTTGTCGGTGAGAAGAATGAAAGCGTCGTCGATAACTGCTTCCATCTTATCGTTATCGGTTACCATGTAGGGGGAGATGTAACCTCTGTCAAACATCATACCCTCAACTACCTCGGAGTAGGTTTCGGCAGTCTTGCCTTCTTCTATAGTGATAACGCCGTCAGCGGTAAACTTTTCCATAGCCTCGGCAATGAGCTTACCGATATTTTCGTCGCCAGCGGAAATGGTGGCAACCTTTGCAATGTCAGCACTGCCGGACACGGTCTTGGAGTTAGCCTTGATTATTTCAACGGTTTTTGCAACGGCCTTCTGGATACCCTTTCTTACTACCATGGGGTTAGCGCCTGCCGCAACGTTCTTCATACCCTCGTTAATGAGAGCCTGAGCAAGAACGGTGGCGGTGGTGGTGCCGTCGCCTGCGGCGTCGTTGGTCTTGGTAGCAACTTCCTTTACAAGCTGTGCGCCCATGTTTTCAAAGGGATCTTCAAGCTCGATCTCCTTTGCGATGGTAACACCGTCGTTGGTGATGAGGGGAGCGCCGAATTTCTTGTCTATTACTACGTTTCTGCCCTTGGGGCCAAGGGTGATCTTAACGGTATTGGCAAGGGTGTCGATACCGTTCTTAAGGCCGTTTCTGGCCTCTTCGCTATATGAAATCTGTTTAGCCATAATGCGTATTCTCCTGTCGATTTATTATATTGCCTATTCAACTATGGCAAGGATATCGTTCTGCTTAACGATGGTGTATTCTACGCCGTCAACCTTAACGTCGGTGCCGGTGTACTTGCCGGTGATTACCTTGTCGCCGACCTTTACGTACATTTTAACTTCGTTGCCGTCAATCATTCCGCCGGGGCCTACTGCCACAACTTCAGCAATCTGGGGCTTTTCCTGCGCGGATGCGGTAAGGATAAGACCGCCCTGAGTCTTTTCTTCGGCTTCAACTGCCTTGATTACGACTCTGTCTGCCAAGGGTACGATTTTCATAAGTGTTACCTCCATATATATAAGATGCGTTTTTCTTGTCGATTTAGCACTCTTCTTGTTTGAGTGCTAACACTAAAATATTATACCATAATCTGCCCCTTTTTCCAATATACAACTTAACCAAAAATAATGGCATTTTATTCCTGCAACATTGTAAGGTTTGCACAAATAACTCCTCGCCCTATTATTTAATACTCTTTTGACTTGAATTTACCTAATTATTGTGCTATAATGTATAGGTATAATTATAATATACTGAAAGTGTCATCTTCGGAGATAATTTGATGAATAATACCCAAGAAAATATACAGCAAACCGAAAATATAAAAATCCCCCTCACCCCCAAGGTAATCATGTACCCCATGATGTGGGGCTTATTTGCCGTACTTATGAGTGTGGCAACGGTGGTTTTTCCCTTTGCCGCGGTGGTCACGGTGGCCTTTGGCTCCCTTTCCTTTGCACTGATGAAGCTCTACGCTCCCTCGGTGGCCTACGAAAGACTCCTGCCCGTCATATTCACCGTAGCCTCCCTTCTTATCACCGACAGTCTTACCCTCACCGCCCTTCTTTTGGGGACATTTCTCCCCGGCGGCTACATGATGGCTTGGATAATCGGGTCAAGGAAGAAATTCAGCTACGCCGTGTCCTCACAGTTTTTAGTATATGCCATTTACACGGTCGTGGTATTCCTTATAGCCTGGGGCGAGCTTGGAGATTTTGACCTTGATAACCTTATGGGACCCTTTGCAACCACCCTCAAGGATATGTTCGGTCAGGTCTACGACGTTATCGTAACCCTCCCCTACGAGGGATTCAACATTACCCGCGATAACTTTATATACGATTTTTACAGAACCACCATATCCCTTATCCCCTCTTTTGCGGCCATATCCTATCTGGCAACGGGAGCACTCTCCTACTGGATGGCAAAGTCCGTCCTTCGCAGAAAGAGAAACCTCGACCCCGAGAGCGTGAAGTTCTTCAGCAACTTCGACCTCTTCAGAGTCAGCCCCGTAGGCGGCGGAGTATACGTGATAGTTTCAATCCTTGCCCTCCTTGTCACCTCCTCCAACGGTACGGTGATAATAGGAACCATCGACACCGTTATGAACGCCGTGTTCTGCTACGGCGGAGCCTCCCTCATAGGCTTCTTTATGAAGATGCACGGAATAGGCAGAGGGGTAAGAGGATTCGTTTATTTTATGCTTATTGTAGTCTGTTTGTTAGTTCCTACCGTAAGCTCAATCCTGTCCCTTATAGGACTGTTTGACTGCTTCTGGAACCTTCGCCGCTTTATCAGACCCTCCGCAAAATATATGTAAGGCAAAACCACAGAAAAGGAGTGACCCACACCGTGACCACCAATACCTATCAGCAAAACAAGTTCTTTTCGGCGGCCATTCTTCGCGTACATTACCTGGCAATACTCGCCGTAGCCGCGGTGCTCTTCCTCGAATACGGACTCAAGAGCCTTTATTGGCTTATTCCCGCGCTGGTGGCGTACATAGCTCTTTACGAGCTTTTCCTCTACAAGTCCAGAAAGACCGCCCACGCCGCCGCCCAGACCATAATATCAATGCTTGACCCCGAGGAGAGGAGAAGGCTTGACAACTTCCCCATTCCCGTAATGGTAACCGCTGACGACGGCACCCTTATATGGCAGAGCGAGCTCTTTATTGACAGAGTTGGCGAACCTGCCGCAAGGGGCATTAAGAACGTAGCAAATATAGACGAAGCTCTTACCGACGACGCTCCCTATCACAGAGTGGCCTTCGAA
This sequence comes from Eubacteriales bacterium, assembly GCA_045530715.1. GTDB lineage: Bacteria > Bacillota > Clostridia > Oscillospirales > UBA644 > JAZQLP01. The sequence continues at coordinate 1,727 of JAZSCR010000113.1, read as the reverse complement.
AACAGACATTATGACGTGTACACCGACGAAAAGGCCACCCCCAACGGCGAGGCCACCGTCAGAACCTATTATTTTATCGACGTTACCGAGGCCTGCGACCTGGCGGACAGATTTGACGACCAGCGCCCCGTGGTGGCTCACGTCCTTATAGATAACTACGACGAGCTTTTCTCGGGTCTGCGAGAAACCGACAAGGCTCAGGCTCTTACCCAGATATACGATACCATCACCGCCTGGGCGGCCGAAACCAACGGTCTTCTCATTAAGTCCGAGCGTGACAGATTTATATTTATCTTTGACAACAAGGTGCTCAAATCCCTCTCCGAGGTAAGATTTACCATTCTCGATAAGGCAAAGAGCCTCCAGCTTGGACTAAAGACCTTCCCCACCCTCTCCATCGGTATAGGCATGGACGGCAACAGCTACTCGGGTAACGACGACTTTGCCCGTATGGCCATAGACATGGCCCTCAGCCGCGGCGGCGACCAGGCGGTTATAAAGGTGGGCGACAAGTACGAGTTCTTCGGTGGCACCTCAAAGGCCTCCGAAAAGAGAACCAAGATTAAGGCAAGGGTTATCGCCTCTGCCATAAGAGAGCTTTTCAAGACTACCTCCACCGTTTATATAATGGGTCACAAGTTTGCCGACCTTGACTCTCTGGGCTCCTGCGTGGGCTTTTACAGAATAGCCACCTCCCAGGGCAAAAGGGCAAAGATAGTCCTTGACGAAAACTCAAATCTTGCAGTAAAGCTTTCCGAACAGCTCAAGCTTTCGGGTCAGTATGAAAACGTATTCATCTCCCCCGCAAAGGCTCTTGAAGAGGCCGACTCCTCGGCAATGACGGTAATTACCGACACCCACCGCCAGCCCCTGGTAATGGCACCCGACCTTATCGGCAAGACAAAGAGCTGTATCGTAATAGACCACCACAGAAGAAGCGTGGACTACATTACGGGTACTGACGTGTTCTTCCACGACCCTGCCGCTTCTTCCGCTTGCGAAATGGTCACCGAAATAATCCAGTATATACCCGACTGTGCAGTAACCAAGCTTGAGGCCGAGGCCCTTATGGCAGGTATCTGCCTTGATACCAAGTTCTTTACCATAAGAACCTCCGACACAACCTTCGAGGCCTCCGTATTCCTTAAAAAGGCGGGTGCAAACACAGTTAACGTAAAAATGCTCTTCCAGACTGACACAGACACCTATAAGGATAAGGTGGCCCTCATGGTCAACGCGGAAATATACGCATCCATCACCGCCATAGCCGTATGGCCCAACATCTCCACCGATAACGGTAAGATGCGAATAGTGGCATCCCAGGCCGCAGACGACCTTCTCAATATAGAGAACGTCCACGCCGCATTCACCCTCTTTGAGGACGGCTTTGGCTCCATTAGCGTTTCCGCCCGTTCCTACGGTGTGATAAACGTTCAGCTCATTATGGAAGACTTAGGTGGCGGCGGACATCAGACCATGTCGGGTGCCCAGCTCACCTGCTCAATGGAAGAAGCGGTTGAGCAGCTCCGCGGGGCCATTGACAAATATCTCAGCGTAGCAAACATAAAATACAAGCCTCAGAACGATACTGAGGCACAGTAAAAAAAGAAATACCCCTATAGAAAGGAAAAATATACACATGGAAGTAATTCTCACACAGGACGTACGCGCCCTCGGTAAAAAGGGAGAAAAGGTAAAGGTATCCGACGGATACGCAAGAAACTTCC
>JAZSCR010000094.1:0-4767 GCA_045530715.1 Eubacteriales bacterium | reverse complement strand
ATGATAGTCGTTGGCTCCTCCAGCCTCTTCAGCAAGGAAGGCACCATGGCCGAAAATATGGCAAAGATGCAGAGTCTGTATAGGTAAGGGGAAGAAAAAATGGACTTTACAAAGCTTGACCAATTTATGCTGGAGATGCCCAAAAGGGGCATTCCCGGATGCGAGCTTGCCGTATCCAAAAACGGAAGAACCGTATACCGCACCTACGTTGGATACGCCGACTCTGCAAAGAAAAAGCCGGTATCAAACACCGATATATATTGGATATATTCCGCCTCCAAGGTCATAACCTGCCTTGCGGCAATGACCCTGGTGGAAGAGGGCAAGATAAGTATTGACGACCCCGTGAGCAAGTACATTCCCGAATATGGCTCCATTCTTATAAAGACAAAGGAAAAGGAGCTTGTCAAGCCCCAAAACGAGATGAAAATAATACATCTCTTTACAATGGCTGGCGGCATGACCTACGACCTTGACACCCCTGCGCAGAACGCCGCCACAGACAGAACCACCCTCGGTATGGTCAAGGCAATGGTGGGTGACCATATAAAATTCGAGCCTGGCACCTACTTCCGCTACAGCCTTTGCCACGACGTTCTGGCGGCCGTTGTAGAGGTGGCCTCGGGAATGAAATTCTCCGAATATCTTGACAAGAAGTTCTTCACTCCCCTTGGAATCAAGGATATGGGATTCCGCCCCTCGGAAGAGCAGAAGTGCAGATTTGCAGCTATGTATAAATATATAAACGGCACAAACACCGTCGAGGAGCTTCCCATTGAAAACCGTTACGCCCTCACCCCCGAATACGAAAGCGGCGGCGCGGGACTTTTCAGCACCGTTGACGAGTATATGAAGATAATCTCCGCCATTGCCAACGGCGGCACCTCTGCCGACGGGGTATTCATCATGAAGCCCGAAACGGTAAAGATGATGACCAAAAACTACCTCTCCGACGTTCAGAGAACCGACCTTGTAAACGGCAGACTCTTCGGCTACGGCTGGGGACTCTGCGGCAGAGTACATATGGACCCCGTGGTTTCAGGCTCCCTCGCCCCCGTGGGTGAGTTTGGCTGGGACGGTGCGGCGGCGGCATTCTCCATGATAGACCCCAAGGAAAAGGTTGCACTTTACTTCGGTGTCCACTGCCATAGCTGCGGATACGCCTACAATTACCTCCACCCCACATTGAGAAATCTGGCCTATGAGGGATTGAATAGCTGAAATTAAAAAAATAACCGCTTGCCCACAAGGCAAGCGGTATTTTTTATTATGCAGGGAGTTTTGCGGGCTGCGCCAGTCTGTCTTCCGTCTTTTTCCTCACATGGCGGTATAATAAATACTGCGCCACAAGGGTAATGATCCAGGACATAGGATAGCAAAGCCAAAGAACGATTATGGAATTGCCCGAAGCAGGATAAACGGTATAGGTCCAGATTATTCGGCTCAGGCAGATGCCGCCCACCGACATAGCCATCGAGGAGAAGGATGCTCCCATTCCTCGGATAGAACCCACAAGGCTGTCAGAAACACCCAGGATATAATAGGTCAGACCGATTATCACCAAGCGGGTAGCCCCAAGCTCAACGCCCATGGGCTCGTCGGGAAGGTATATGCTGCAAAGGGGCTTGCCGAAGAAAATAAATATTGCTCCGCCTATCACGCCCAAAGCAAGAACTATGGTACAGCAGGTGCGGGTTATCCTCTTTATCATATCGGGACGTTTTGCGCCCACACATTGAGAGGTAAAGGTAAGAGCCGCAACGCTGAACTGGAACATGGTGGAATAGAGGAAGCTCTCGATATTGTTCGAGGCGGCGTTACCGTTCATGGTATCGGTACCGTGGGCGTTTATCTGCGCCTGAATGATTATATTGGCAACGGAGAAAAGAGAGGACTGCACACCGGCGGGAACGCCGTATCTGACGGTGTCAAAAAACTCCTTTTTGCGGATGCGGAGCTTTTTAAAATAGAAGCGGCAGGTGTCGTCTATCTTTATAAGGTATATCATTACCATGACGGCGGAGAATACCTGTGATATTATGGTTGCGTAGGCAACGCCGTCAACGTTCATTCCGCAAACTACAACGAAAAACACGTTTAGCGCCACGTTAATAAGCCCCGATATCATAAGGATATACATGGGCTTTTTGGTCTCACCCACGGAACGGAGAATGGCCGCGCCGAAATTGTAAAGCATCTGGGCGGGAAGGCCTGCGAAGATTATTCGCATATAAACGGCCGAAAGGTCGATAACGTCGTCGGGGGTACCCATAAGCTTTAAGGCGGGGTGAGCAAAGAAAAGGCCCAACACGCCGATAACCACGCCGCCTATGATACTGACGGACACGGCGGTATGGGTGATATTTTCCATACCCTTGGCATCCTTTTTGCCGTAATAGCGGGAAGCGACCACGTTAACGCCCACTGCAAGACCCAAGAATAAGTTTACAAGAAGGTTTGTAAGAGAGCCCGTGGCACCCACAGCGGCAATGCCGTCCCCTACCGTTGAGAACTGGCCAAGCACAACCATATCGGCCGCGTGATATACCTGCTGAAGCAGGGCCGACAGAATAAGGGGAACGGTAAAAACTATTATGTTTTTGGTAAGTGAGCCGTTGAGTATATCTATACGGCGCTCTGTCTTAGCCATTAAGGGGACCTCCTAGGGGGTTGAGCTTTTTCTTGGATACTATTCTGTATGCTACCCACTGGGCAAGGAATGCCAATATCCAGGACAAGGGGTAGGCTATGTAAAGCATGGTAATGGAAGGCGCCATAGCGTAGAAGGTGTAGAGCCAAAGAATACGGGAGCCGCAGATAGCCACTACCGATATTATCATGCAGGTTACCGAGTATCCCATAGCCCTGAGTGCGCCCACGAAGATGTCGTGCATTATGAGGAAGTAGTCGGTAAGGGCGACTATGGTAAAGCGTATCTTACCGTACTCCAGACCTTCGGGGTCGTTGGGGAGATATATTCTGAGTAGAGGGTCTCTGAAGAGGACGGTGATAAGTCCCAGCCCAAAGCCGAGGGTTCCAACAATGGTCATGCAGGTGCGGACGATCTTCTTAACGCGGGGATAGTTGCCCGCGCCCAGATTCTGGCTCACAAAGGTAAGAGCCGCTACGCTGAACTGGGCAAGAGCCATATAGACGAAGTTTTCAAGGTTGTTTGCGGCGGAGTTTCCTGCCGTAGCGCCCTCGCCGTAGGAGTTTATCTCCGACTGAAGAATAACGTGGGAGAAGGTAAAGAGGGACTGCTGTATGCCCGCGGGGAGGCCGTATCTGACGATACTGAAAAGCTCCTTTTTCTTTATGCCAAGCTTCTTCAAAACAAAGCGGCTGTCCCCTTCCACGTGGGAAAGGCAAAGCATTACAAGGAGGGCGGAAAGCAGTTGGCTGGCCACGGTGGCAAGGGCAACGCCCTCAACGTCCATTTTGCAGACGATAACGAATAAGAGGTTAAGAAGGACGTTTACAAGACCCGACACCATAAGGTAGTACATGGGCCTTTTGGTCTCGCCGATAGACCTGAGAAGAGCGGAGCCGAAGTTATACACGATCTGTGCGGGAAGACCTGCAAAGATTATCTGCATATAAAGGACGGCCTGATCCATTATATTGGGGTCAACGTTTATCATGGTCAGGAGAGGACGGGCAAAAGCCACGCCGATTATACCCAAAACGATACCCCCCACAAGACTGATAGCTATGGAGGTGTGGGTAACGGAGGAAAGACCCTCCCTGTTCTTCTGGCCGAAATACTTGGCCGAAACAACGTTTACACCTGTGGAAAGGCCGATGAAAAGGCCTACGATAAGGTTGCTTATGGAGCCTGTGGCGCCTATTGCGGCAACGGAACCGGTCTTTACGGAGAAGTTGCCGATAACTATCATGTCGGCGGCGTTATAAAATATCTGCAACAATGCGGAAAAAACCAAGGGCATTGTAAAGATAAAGAGATTCTTTATAAGAGGCCCGTTTATCATGTCCACTTTTCTGCTCTTTGCGGCCATATACTCCTCTTCCTTTCCTTATAATATTATTACGCAGAGAATTATATCACCCGAAATCGACAAAAAATAGAATATTCAAAGACAATTTGGGGAAATTGCGATATAGGTAAGGGGCCAGGGGATAGCGTCCCTTTATTCTGCACAATAAAAATTCAAAGACGGTTACGGCTTTGAATTTAGGCGGCGGATACTGTACTGCTCTGTATTCTATAATATATCTCCGCCGTCGGTGTCACCTGCGGCAACGGATTTGGATGGGTACGGTTTGCCCTCTCACCCGCTTTGCGGGAGCTCTCCCAAAGGGAGAGCCTTTGGGGACGAAAATGCCTCTCACTTTGGGAGAGGTGGCACGCTAATGCGTGACGGAGAGGGCTGAAATGAACGAAGAATATACAAGGTGCGATTGTAGGGCAGATATTGTCCTCCTCCGTCAATAGCACACCGCACATTCCCCGAACCCATACCGCCGCGGCGGTATGGGTTTTCTTGCCGCAGGGCAAGAAAACAGCCCTGCTGACGCAGGGCTGTTCGGGGAACGGCATACGGGAGAGAGAAACCGGCGCCCCGAAGGGCGGCGGAGCCTAATTCTCAACTTTCAGGAAGGTATACGTTGCTGTCGTAAAAGAGTTCCAGCGTAAGCCCTGCTGATAAGGTGAACAGATCATCGCGCTCACAGAAAAAGATATAGGAGACGATGCAACTATCGGGACAGGCATTGTATGCCATAAAATAGAAGTCGGAGGCCAAGCGG
>JAZSCR010000227.1:0-8674 GCA_045530715.1 Eubacteriales bacterium | reverse complement strand
CCTGGCAGCTTGCCAATACGCAGAAACCGTATAATTTTTTGACCAAGGGTCGCCAAGAGGCGGCCCTTTAATTTTTATGGGAATTTTTTCGTATTTTATCACCTTATTGCTTGACTCGACAAACGCATTGTGATATAATATAGATTGATATATAATGTTTAATTCAATGAGAGGTATAACTTTGAAAAGACTTCTGGTTTATTTAAAACCTTATACTTTGCAGGTAATTTTGGCGCCTCTGTTTAAATTCCTGGAAGCAGGGTTTGACATACTCGTACCCCTGGTCGTAGCTTCGGTTATAGACGTTGGCGTAAAGAACGGCGACAAAGGTTACATTATCAACATGTGCCTTATTTTGGTGCTTTTAGCTTTCGTTGGCCTTATCTGTGCCGCTACCGCTCAGTTTTTTGCCGCAAAAGCCGCAACAGGCTTTGCCGCAAAGCTCAGAAGCGTTATTTTCAGAAAGATAAATACCCTGTCATACAGGCAGATAGACGATCTTGGTACCCCCGCTATAATAACCAGACTCACGGGAGACATACTTAACGTACAGAACGGAATTAATCTCTTACTGAGACTTCTTCTCCGCTCCCCCTTTATAGTACTGGGGGCAGTCATTGCAACCTTTATTCTTGACACCCAAACGGCCCTGGTTCTTACCGCAACTATCCCCTTCTTGGCACTTGCGGTATGGTTTGTGGTAAAATTCTCTGTCCCCCTTTTCAAGAAGGTACAGGGCAAATCTGATAACGTTCTGGGGAAAGTAAGAGAAAACATATCCGGTGTCAGGGTTATAAGAGCATTCAGCGCAGAAGAAAATGAACAGGCTGAATTCACCGCCGAGAACACCGCCCTTGAATCGGCGCAGGTAACTGCAGGAAAGATATCCACCCTTCTCAACCCTCTTACATACGCAATAATCAACATAGGCGTTATAGCATTGCTTTACGTAGGCGCCATAAGAGTAGATTCGGGAAACCTCTCTCAAGGTGCGGTAATAGCTATATATAATTATACCGCCCAGATATTGATCGAGCTCGTAAAATTTGCAAACACTATAATTACAATTTCAAAATCCTTGGCTTGCGGCGACAGATTGCAGGAAGTCCTTGATATTCCCGAAGATATCCCCTCCCCCACAGGAAAATCTTCAGACAAAGGCTTTATTGAATTTGACAACGTTTCTCTCAGATATAACGGAAGCTCAGAAGACTCCCTGTGCAACCTTAATTTCGTTGTACAAAAGGGCATGACCGTAGGCGTTATAGGCGGTACAGGTTCTGGTAAGACCTCACTTATTAACATGATACCCCGTTTTTACGGAGCAAGCGAAGGTACAGTATTCGTTGACGGTAAAGACGTCAATGATTATAGCCACGAAGAGCTTCTGAATAAAATTGCCGTAGTACCCCAGAAAGCACTGCTTTTCAAGGGCACCATAAGGGAAAATATCCTTTGGGGCAACGGATCTGCCTCCGACGAGGAGATTGCAGATGCCATAAAAAAAGCTCAGGCAATCGACGTAATAGCATCTAAGACTCTGGGGCTGGACGAACCCGTAGAACAAAACGGTAAGAACTTCTCGGGAGGCCAAAGACAAAGACTCACAATAGCAAGAGCTTTAGTTAAAAAGCCCGAAATTCTTATCCTCGACGACTCATCCTCGGCCCTTGACTTTGCCACCGATGCAAACCTCAGAAAAGCCATATCTCAAATAAAAGACACCACCGTATTTATCGCCGCTCAGAGAGCATCTTCCGTTATGGCGGCTGATATGATTATAGTTCTTGACGACGGCAAAGCCGTAGGCGTGGGAACCCACGATGAGCTATTAAAAACCTGCGATATATACAGGGAAATTTATCTTTCCCAATTCCCTGAAGAGGAGGCGGCAAGATGAAAAACAGCGTTATAAAAAGGATATTATCCTACATCAAGCGTAAACTTCCTCTTCTCATCGCATCCCTTCTTCTTTCTGCGGTCTCAGTTATCTGTACCCTAAGTATTCCCGTATTTGTGGGAGAGGCTGTAGACGGAATGATTGCCGCAGGGCAGGTGGATTTTAGGGCGATAATCCCAGTTCTGATTAAAATAGGCGTTGCCGTAGTCGGTGCCGCTTTAACACAGTGGCTGACGGGAATCATCAATAACCGTCTGACCTTCGGCGTAGTAAAGGACGTAAGAGCGGATGCTTTTGCAAAGATTCACCGTCTTCCCGTAGGGTACTTAGACTCCCGCGGAACGGGTGACACCATAAGCAGAATAATGAACGACACCACCTCATTTGCAGACGGTCTTCTTATGGGATTTTCTCAGTTCTTTACGGGAATTTTCACCGTTATTCTCACCATAGTTCTTATGCTGAGAATAAACCTCCTTATTGCGGGCGCGGTAATAATTCTCACCCCCATCTCCCTCTTCGTATCCAGATACATCGCAAAAAAGACCCACTCTATGTTCTCTTTAAGAGCAAAGGTAACGGGTGAGCAGACTGCATTTGTGGACGAGATGATAACCGGCCAGAAAACCGTATTGGCATTCTCAAGACAGGACGAAAACGACACAAAATTTGAGGAAATAAACGGCAGACTTGAAAAATGCACCCTTTCGGCAGTATTTTTCTCATCCCTCACAAATCCCTGCACCAGATTTGTAAACAACCTGGTATATGCGGCAGTTACCGCAGTAGGTGCCTTTACTGTAATCGCGGGCGGAATTACCGTTGGTGGACTTACCACGTTTTTAACCTACGCTACACAGTATACAAAGCCCTTTAACGAGATTTCTGGCGTAATAACAGAGCTCCAGAACGCCGTGGCCTGCGCTGAAAGAGTCTTTGAATTCATAGATGCTCCCGAGCTTCCCAACAACGAAGAAGAAACGCTCCCCTATCCCGTTAACGGTGAAGTAAAAATAAAGGACCTTTTCTTCTCCTACACTCCCGACAAAAAGCTTATCGAGGACTTTGACCTTGAAATAAAACCCGGTATGAAGGTTGCAATAGTCGGCCCTACGGGATGCGGAAAAACTACACTTATCAATCTTTTAATGAGATTTTACGACCCCGTTTCGGGAAGTATTGAAATCGACGGCAAAAACACCTCTGCTGTTACAAGAAAGAGCCTAAGGGCGAACTTCGGTATGATACTCCAGGACACCTGGATAAAAACCGCTACAGTGAGAGAGAACATCACAATAGGGCTGCAGAACGTTACAGACGAGGAAGTAATCACCGCCGCAGAACTTTCACATGCCCATAACTTTATAAAAAGACTGCCTAAGGGCTACGATACGGTAATAACGGATAATGAGGAACTATCACAAGGACAGAAACAGCTGCTTTGTATCACAAGACTCATGTTAAGACGTCCTCCTATGCTTATACTTGACGAAGCAACATCATCAATAGATACAAGAACTGAAATGAGAATACAGAATGCCTTCAATATTCTCATGGAAGGTAAGACCTCGTTTATCGTTGCCCACAGGCTTTCAACCGTAATCCATTCCGACCTTATAATTGCGATGAAAGACGGACATATTATGGAAACGGGAACTCATAAAGAGCTTCTGAAAAAGAACGGCTTTTACGCAAATCTGTATAACAGTCAGTTTGCGAAAGCCAACGAAAATCAGTAAAAGGAGATAGAGTATGAACACCGCATTACTTGATAAATACGCAAAGCTTTTAGTTGCTACGGGCCTTAACGTACAGAAGGGGCAGACCCTTATAGTATCCTGCCCCGTAGATTGCGCAGACTTTGGCAGAAGATGCGTTACCGCCGCCTACGACCTGGGATGTAAAGAGGTCATTATGAGATGGAAGGACGATTACTGCTCCAGAGAAACCTGTCTCAAGGCTGCAGACGAGGTCTTTGACGAGTTCCCCGAATGGCAGGTTGAGTTCTACAATCACTACTCCGAAAGCCGTGCGGCCATGCTTAACATCTACGCATCCGACCCCGAAGCCCTCAAGGGCGTTGATCCCGACAGATTAAAGCGTCAGCAGATAGCATCGGGTAAGAAGCTTGCCACCTACAGACAGCGCCAGATGACGAACTATTTTGCCTGGTGCGTAGCATCCATCCCCACCGCATCCTGGGCTAAAAAGGTATTCCCCGGTGAGGCCGAAGAAAAGGCAGTTGAAAAGCTTTGGGAAGCTATTTTTGATGCAGTAAGAATCAACGAGGAAACTGACCCCGTTGAGGAGTGGAAGAAGCATACTGAAAAGCTTGCGCAGAGAGCTAAAAAGCTTAACGAATACAACTTTAAAGCCCTTAAATATAAAAACTCCATAGGCACCGACCTGACAGTAGAACTTGCAGAAGGCCACGTATGGCTTGGCGGTGCAGAAGATACCGAAAACGGCATAACCTTTGTTGCAAATATGCCCACCGAGGAAATATTCACAGCCCCCAAGAGAAACGGCGTTAACGGTACCGTTGCCTCCGCAATGCCGCTCATAGAAGGCGGAAATATTATAGACAACTTTATTCTTACCCTTAAAGACGGTAAGATAGTTGATGCAAAGGCTGAAAAAGGCGAGGAATTTCTCAAGGCTGCTATTGCCGTTGACGAAGGCGCAGCATATCTTGGCGAGGTTGCCCTTATCCCCGTAGACTCCCCCATTGCAAAGTCTAAAGTTCTTTTTTATAATACCCTATTTGACGAAAACGCATCTTGTCATTTTGCTTTCGGAGAAGCTTATCCCTCTTCCCTTAAGGGCGGCGAAAATCTCTCAAAGGAAGAGCTTAAGCAAAAGGGCCTTAACGACTCCATCACCCACGTTGACTTTATGGTGGGAACAGAAGACCTTTCCATTACGGGAATCACGTTTGACGGTAAAGAGATCCCCGTATTCATTGACGGCAAATTCTCCGAAATATTCAACTGAAAGGATTAAAAGATATGGTATACAGAACAGAAGAAGAAAGAATTATAGCTCAAGAGGTTATTGAAAAACAGCTTGCATCAAAGGAACCTGAAAGACTCTCTTTCCTCAACGGTAAATGGGAGACCGATATTACTCCCGTATGGAGAGAGGAATGGAACGATGCGTCTGAAGACTCACTCTCTCTTTGCGGTGAATGGAGGGTCTCCTACTCTCCCTTCAGTGCTTCCGAGGAGGAGCTTGTAAAACGGGAAGTCTTTGACGATAAGTGGGAAAAGAGAAATCAACCGGGTAAGATATGCATTTACGATACCGAGGTATGTCCCGACCGTTATAAGGACGTATACGGATGCAACGGCTTTGACCGTGTAAACATGACCCATTTTACCGAGAATGACGGCGCCATTATCAGAAAGACCGTACGCATTCCCGAAAGCTGGGAAAATAAGGAAATAATCCTCTGCTTCGAGGCAATTTATCCCGCGTCCAGAATATATCTTAACGGCGAGCTTTTAGCAGAGCATACCAGCGGTCTTACCCCCATCTATATAAACGTTACCGATAAGGTAAAGGCAGGAGACGAGGTTTTGGTAGCGGTAAGGATCCTTCGCTACCACAAGTACATCCGGCTTGATATGCCCCGCCATTCTTCGGGCTTTGCAGGCCTTGCGCAGCCCGCAAGATTCTTTGCAAAGGAAAGGTGCAGAATAACGGGATATTATCTTCCTGCTCTCTTTAAGGAAGATAATCTGAAAAAGGGACTTCTTACGGGCGAGATATATATTAAAAACGACCTCGACGAAAACACAACGGGCGAAATACAGTTCACTATCACGGCTCCCGACGGAACCCTTGCAAAGAGAGTAAACTTTGCAGCCTTTATGGAAGCCCACAGCGAACGAAAGCTTCCCATAAAAATACTCCTTCCCGATCCCCTGCTCTGGAACGACGAGCATCCCTATCTCTATACCGTGACCGTTACCGAATATTTCAAAGGTCAGAAGCCTGAATCGTACACCTTCAAAAAGGGCTTCCGCCACTTCGCAATAAAGGATTGCAGAGCTACTCTTAACGGAAATCCCGTCAAATTCAGAGGCGTCAATCATCTATCATATCATCCCGAGGGCGGCATCCACACCCCTACAGAATGGCTGAGAAAGAGCCTCGAGCTTATGAAAAAGGCTAACGTCAACGCTATCCGCACCCATTATATGGGGCCCACGGCATTGTCTGACCTTTGCGACGAAATGGGCTTCTATCTGATTCAGGAGCTTCCCGTTGACTGGGGTACACATTTCATTCACGATCCCGAATGGGTAGGACAAGCCCTTATGCGACTCCAGAGCGGAGTTTTAAGGGACAGAAACCGCACCTGCATCCACATCTGGGCTATCGGAAACGAGAACATGCCCGAGAGCCAAGCCGTAGAAAACGACGGCTGGATGCACCTGCAGCTTTACAACGACTTCGTAAAGGCACTCTCCCCCGACAAGTACACGATGTTCCCCCCTCCCGGTCCCACGAAGGGTCCTATGCTGGGAAGATTCGAGCTCAAGGTCGGAGATATTGCAGATGTTCACTATTCCTTTAAGCTTGCAAAGCAGTTCCTCACCGAGGGCAAGGTATCAAATCCCCTCTCGTGGGAATTCAATCAGGAGATAACCACCAGAGAAGAGGCTCTGGCAAACGGCTGGTCAGGCACGTGGTTCGCCTCCGAGTACGGTCTTTTCTCAAACAACCCCGATATTCTTTACAGTCCAAACGACTGCTCAATAATAGACGACGAAAAGCCCGTATACCCCGAGGACACCACGACTCTCAAGGTCTTCCACGAAAGACTCAAGAGAGAATGGGGCTTTATGAGGAACGAGCCCTCCTGTCTTGGCGGTACATTCTTCCCCTGGATAAGCGGCGCATCAGATTCTATTGAGGGACACCCCTTCAGATGGTCAGTACTTTCAGAGGATAACGACTGGGGCGTGGTTACTCCAAGCCTTATTCCCAAGCCCACCTTCTGGGCTCTCCGATCCTGCCTCTCCCCCATTGACTTCCCCGACGAAGTAAAATGGGACGGTAAAGAGGAAGGCTTCAGCATGGAGCTCTGGAATCAGTACAACGATATAAACCTCAATCAGTGTACCGTAAGAGTCTCCGACCTTAATACCAGCAACCGTTGGTACGATATTCCCGTTGACCTGGCTCCCGGAGAAAAGAAGGACGTATTCTTCCCCTTCTGGAGAGGTAGACATAGAAAAGAACTTAACAAGGGCAGAGCTATAAAGTTTAGACTATACTTTATCGACCCCAATGGCTTCATTACCACTACAAGAGATATAAGAGTGTTTTCAGGCGGCGAGACCTACGAAGGGGTTGCAACCCAGTTCGACGTAAGCGCAAGTCCTGAACATATTGATACTAAATAAACAAAGCAAAAAGACAGAACAGCTTCTGCTGTTCTGTCTTTCCTATTTTTAAGCTATTTTCTTATTTGTAAAGAGGACCGTAGGTTGCGCAAGCGCGGTAGTCCTGGCCTTCCTTATCCATGCCGAATGCGTTCCAGCAAGCGGGACGGTAGATCTGGTCTTCAGGTACGTTATGCATACATACGGGAATACGGAGCATGGAGCACATAGTAATGAGGTCAGCACCGATATGGCCGTAGGAGATAGCGCCGTGGTTAGCGCCCCAGTTCATCATTACCTCGTAAGCGGTCTTGAAGGGAGAGCCTTCCTTACCGTCGCAACGGGGAGCAAACCAGGTGCAGGGCCAGGTGGGGTTGGTTCTTTCCATAAGGGTGTCGGAAACTTCGTCGGGGAGGTTTACAGTCCAGCCTTCAGCTATCTGAAGAACGGGGCCGAGATCCTTAACGAGGTTCAGACGGATCATGGTACAGGGCATTTCGGACTTGGTGGTGAAGTGGCTGGAGAATCCGCCGCCTCTGAAGTTATCCTGACCTGCTTCGCACCATACGGTAGCGTCGGACATCTTCTTGATATCCTCGTCGGTAACTTCCCACCACTTCTTCATGGTAGCGTTGCCGGTTTCGTCGGTGCATACGCCGGAAGCGTCGAGACAAGCGGCGCCGGAGTTGAGAAGGTGGATAATACCGTTGGATTCAGCGGCCTTGCCTTCAAGCTTGTAGCCTGTAACTCTCTCGGTAGCTTCGCCCGACCAGTAGGTACGAACGTCGGCAAATATCTGAGCTCTGTGGGTGAGCAGTCTCATCATAAGCATACCCATGCCGTTGAGAATATCGTTCTCTGTGGCGAGGGTGAAGGGCTCGCGCGCGCCCTCGTAGTCGAAGGTGGAAGAAAGAAGAGCCTCGGGATAGTCGCAGTTGGGCCAATGGTCGGTCCACTGTCTCTGACCCTGGAAGCCGCCGGCGATGGCGTTGTGGCCCACCTTCTCCTCCTCGAAGGCATCGGGAAGGTTCTTGTTGCCTGCCATCAGATCCTTGATGATGCAGTACATCTTAACGGTGAACTCCCACTGCTTTTCCTTCTCTTCGGGAGTGAACTTGATGCGAACCTTTTCGCCGAGGAATTCAACCTCTTCGGGGTTGTCGTCACGACCTTCCTTGCAGTGCTCCTTGGTCCAAGCGAGTGCCTTTTGGAACTCTTCTTCGTTGTAGATGCCCTCTTCCATACGGCGGAGGATCTCAACCTCGTCCACGGACTCAACACGCATGCCGAAGTACTCTTCCATCATGCTCTGATCCATGATGGAGCCGGCGATACCCATGCACTGGGAGCCGATCTGCAGGTAGGACTTGCCGCGCATGGT
>JAZSCR010000102.1:0-10797 GCA_045530715.1 Eubacteriales bacterium | reverse complement strand
ATCTGGATATATGGACGGGGCTCCCCTCCTGGCTTTTTGACTCCACAATCAAAAGTATGATGGAAGGGCTGTCGGGTTGCGATTTTTCCACGTCCTCTCCCATATCAGCCATTGCAAAGACGGAAGGAAAGAGATTTTTCTTTATCCATGCAGAGGACGACACAGTTATCCCCACAACGGCCTCAGAGGCTCTTTATCAGGAAGCCGTAAAGAACAACTCGGCCGAAATCTGGATAATCGAGGGCGTTCCCCATATCTGCGGCTTTGCTATGCAGGAAGACAACTACGTAAACAGAGTGCTTAACTTCCTTAACTCATCAGTGGAAGACTAACTCATATCTCACCCATCCCAAACATAGGATTTATTGATATATACCAATAAAATCCTACGGAGGGAAAGAGATTGAAGCGCTCACCTGAAATAAAGAAACCCATTCTTAATCTGCCCGTGGTGGAATTTACGGGCAAAGAAAAGATGCGGGTGGATTTTTGCGAAAGCATTCTTGAATACCGTTCCGAAACAGTAAAACTGAAATTTAAAGGCTACAACCTGCGGATAATGGGAAGCGCACTTCTTCTTTCCGACCTGCAGGAGGGCTCCCTTACGGTCACGGGGAATATCTTTTCCGCCGACTTTACCGATTAGGAGGGGGCTGAAGTGATAACAAAGGACAGTATTTTCGGATACAGAGAGTACAGACTCATAGGCGACGACTTTGAAAGGTTTTTTAACAGAGTAGCCGACGAAGCTCTAACAATATACACCATTCGCCCCACAGTGGGTGGCGTTACCTTCAGAGCGTGGCTTTTCGCAGAGGAGAACCTAAAAGAGATCGCCCAGGAGCTTGGATTGGAAATTGAAAGAACCTCTTCGGGAGGTCTTCCCATATTCCTTTCAAAATACAAACACAGATACGGAATCTTTGCAGGAATAGCAATTACCCTGTTTTTCCTGATATTCACATCTTTTTTTATTTTTGATATTAAAATCGAGGGCAATTACCTCATATACGAAGAGGATATTCTTCGGGTACTTGAGGAAAACGGTCTTTACAAGGGCGCATTGGCTCATAAAATAGACCCCCAGACAATCAAGCTGGAACTTCTCGAAGAATTTGAATCCATAGCCTACGCCTATGTAAACGTAAGAGGAAGCTACGCCGAGGTGAGGATAATTGAAAGCAATCTCCCCCCTGCCCTCGACTCAACAACGCCCTGCAATATAGTGGCCGCGGAAAGCGGACAGATAATACGTTTTGAAACCTACAAGGGTGAAGCCTGCGCTGCAAGGGGTGAAGGGGTTGAAGAGGGTCAGTTACTTGTTACGGGGGTTCTTGACAGTAAACGTATAGGATACAGAACGGTACACGCTTCGGCCCTGATAATGGCAAGAACCAGACAAACCATAACCCTTACCCAACCCTATATAGCTACGGAACAAGTACTTTCGGGCGAAGAAGAGATAGTATACACACTTAATATTATGGGCATAAAGCTCACCTTTGGAAAAAGAAACTCGGATTTTGAATTTTTCCACGAGGAAAATGACGTAACCTCCCTGACCCTTTCGGGAGGAAGAGTACTCCCCGTTTCTATGACAAAAACCGTCAGATACCAGCTGACTGAAGTTGAAAAGGTCTTTTCCCAAGAAGAAGCGGTGACTCACCTTCGGGAACAGCTTGAAGAAAGGGAACGGATAGGCTTTTCGGGCCTTGAAGTAGAAAATAAAGAAGAAAACATAATCACCACGGAGGAGGGCGTCACTCTGACCGCGACCTACACGGTGATAAAAAATATAGCAAAGGAGCAGGAAATATACCTTTCCTCTCCGAAGTAAAAGACAAGAAACGCGAAAGGATTTACGGCAGTCGTATATGGACAGACTCATACCTCTTGACAACATTGATATCCTCGGTAATCTCTTCGGAAATCTGGACGAAAACGTTAAGGTGATAGAGAATTCTCTCTCCGTTGGCGTTGTAAACAGAGAAGGCAGTATAAAAGTTACCGGCTCCGAAGAAAACACCGCAAAGGCAGAAAAGGTCCTTATAGCCCTTATGCGCCACGCAAAAAAGGGCGAAACCATAACAAAGCAGAACGTTGCGTACTTTATTTCCATGGTGGAAGAGGGCAACGAATCCTTACTTGACGAAATAGGAAACGACTGCATCTGTATTACCGCAAAGGGCAGACCCATAAAGCCCAAGACCATAGGTCAGCGTAATTACGTAAAGGCCATATCCAACCATGCCATAACCCTTGGTATAGGCCCTGCGGGTACGGGTAAGACATACCTTGCGGTTGCAATGGCCGTAACAGCACTGAGAAATAAGCAGATAAACAGAATAATCATAACCCGTCCCGCCGTAGAAGCGGGAGAAAAGCTGGGCTTTTTGCCCGGCGACCTTCAGGACAAGGTTGACCCCTATCTCCGTCCTCTTTACGATGCCCTTTACGATATGCTGGGCATGGAAAACTACCAGCGCTACCTTGAGAAAAACGTTATTGAGGTTGCCCCTCTGGCATACATGAGAGGTCGTACCCTTGACGACTCCTTTATAATCCTTGACGAAGCCCAAAATACCACCTACGAGCAGATGAAGATGTTCCTTACCCGTATGGGCTTTAACTCCAAAATAGTGGTTACGGGTGACGTTACCCAGATAGACCTCCCCTCGGACAAGACCAGCGGTCTTAAGGAAGCAATGAAGGTTCTTTCGGGAGTGGAAGGAATCGCTATCCACAATCTGACCTACAAGGACGTAGTAAGACACGAGCTTGTTCAAAAGATAATCAGAGCATTCGAAAGCTACGAAAACAAGAAGGAGGCAGACAGAAATGCCCGTAAGTTCAAACAAAATTGAGATACTCAATAACCAGAAAAAGATAAAAGGTATCAGAGAACTTTCCGCCATAATAAAAGAGGCGGTAAACGCCACTCTCAAGTTTGAAGAAGTAAAAGAAAAGTGTCTTGTAAGCGTCTGCCTTACAGATAACGAGGAAATAGCAGAGCTTAACGGACAGTTCAGGGACAAGCCCCAGCCCACCGACGTGCTTTCCTTCCCTTCAGGCGAGTACCCCTCCCCCGTTTCTCCCGTATTTTTAGGTGATATTATAATCTCCCTTGAAAGAGCCGCCGCCCAGGCAGAGGAATACGGCAACACCCTTGCGGAAGAGGTTGCATTCCTTACTTCCCATTCTGTACTGCACCTCCTGGGCTACGACCACATGGAACCCGACGAGGAAAAGGAAATGTACCAAAAGCAGGACCAGGTAATGGATATTATGAAGGTGTCGAGAAAGACCAATATGGAATAAAGAAATGAAATTTATTCTCTCCATACTCAAAAGCTTCGGCTACGCGTTTTCGGGCATAACCCATTGCTTAAAGACCCAAAGGAACTTCCGTATACATACAGTTGCGGCAGTAACGGTAATAGGATTCGGCATACTCTACGGTCTTACTCCTACGGAATGGGCCATAATTATGCTGACAATAGGTGGAGTACTTGCCTGCGAAATGATAAACACGGCCATAGAATCGGCAGTTGACCGCACAGGAACCCATATCGACGGATACGGAAAAACCGCAAAGGATTCTGCCGCGGGAGCTACCCTGATATTAGCAATAATTTCGGTAGTTATAGCCGTATTTATATTTTCAGACCTTGACCGTTTGCTACCCGCCCTTACAGCTCTTTTCACAACCTGGAAAGTTGGGCTGTTTATAGCTTACGTAATTGTTTCAGTAATTTTTATAAAAGGAAAAAATCAAAAAAATAGGTGACTTATGAAAACAGGATTTATAACCATAATAGGACGTCCCAACGTGGGAAAATCCACTCTTTTGAACGCTATAATCGGCGAAAAAATAGCCATAGTTACAGATAAGCCCCAGACTACCAGAAGCAGAATAGTGGGCATATATAACGAAGAGGATGTTCAGTTTATCTTCGTTGACACTCCCGGCCTCCACACCCCCAAGAATAAGCTGGGTGAATACATGGTAAAGGAAGCCTACGAGGCGGCTGACGACGTGGACTGCGCCATAGTTGTAACCGAACCCAAGCCCCCCAAGGCCACCGAAGTCCGTCTTATTGAGAGATTCAATAAGGACGGTATCCCCATGATACTCGTTGTAAACAAGACCGATAAATATTCCCGTGAAGAGGTTGCAAAGACCATTGCCGAGTATGCAAAATTAAGCGATTTTGCCTCGGTGGTACCCACTTCTGCCCTTCGCGGAAGCAACGTTTCCATAATAATAGACGAGCTTAAGAAAATAATCGAGGACGGCGGGGAGAAATTCTATCCCGACGATATCGCCACCGACCAGACTGTAAGACATATGGCGGCAGAAATCATAAGGGAAAAGCTTATGCGCCGCTTAAGTGACGAAATTCCCCACGGAATCACGGTTGACGTAGTGTCCTTTAAGGAAAGAGAGGACAAGCCCATCACCGATATTGCCGTATCGGTAATATGCGAAAGAGAATCCCATAAGCGTATCGTTATAGGCAAAAACGGTGCCCTCATCAAGGCCGCCGCCAGCGAGGCAAGAAAAGAAATCGAAGACCTTCTTGACGGCAAAGTATTCCTTGAATGCTTTGTTAAGGTAAGAGAAGGCTGGCGTGACGATAATAACTTTATAAACAACAATGAATTCTGAGCTTAAAGGTATAGTTTTAAAATCAAAGCCCTTTTCAAACAAGGATATACTGCTTACGCTGTTTACCGACAAAGAGGGCAAAATAACGGTACTTGCAAAGGGTGTACGGGGAGCAAAGCGCTCAGTCTTGTACACTCAACCCTTTGCGTACTCTGAATTTATGCTATACCGAGGAAGCAGCCTTTATACCGTAGATCAAGCCAACATTATTGAGTCGTTCTATTCCCTGCGCAACGACATAGAAACCCTTGCCGCCGCCCAATATTTATTGGATCTGGTGGAACAGCTTCCCAGAGAGATGCATTCGGGTGACGAGAGTGCTATACTTAAGCTTCTGCTTAATTCTCTCTATCTGCTTGGCAAAAACTCATCCGACTCCGGGGCAATAAAGCGGATAAAGATGATGTTTGAGTTGAAGTTCTGCGCTCTTTGCGGATTTGCCCCCGACTTAAGCGAATGTACGGTCTGCGGCAAAAAAGAGGGAGCGTTCTGGGTCTACACAGAGGGACTGAGATGCGCCGACTGCGGGCAAAACCACCCCGACGGCCACAGAATAACCGACTCAATGGCAAAGGCTATATGCTACGTCCTGGACACAGATATGGCAAAGGCATACAAATTCACCATGCCTCAGGACGCACTCAACTATCTGGCAACGGTAGTTGAAAACTTTGTAATGTTCGTATTTAATAAAGACTTCACAACCCTTAATTATTACCGTTCCTTGGACGTAAGTCAATTTATGAAAGGACAACAATGAAATACCTCAACACTCTTGAATACAATAAGGTGCTGGAGCGACTGGCTTCTCACGCAATATCCCAGGCGGGCAAGGAAAAATGTCTGGCATTACTTCCCTTTCCCAACGTAAACGAAGCCCAGAAAGCTCTTGACGAAACCGACTCGGCGCTGGTACTCTATCTCAAATACGGCGCCCCCTCTTTTATGGATATTACCGACGTAACCGCCTCTGCAAAAAGGGCGGCTAACGGTGCAACTCTGTCCATAAGTGAGCTTTTAGCTATAGCGCACCTTCTGTCGGTTACGAGAAATCTCCACCAATACCTTGAAAATCACACCTCGGAGACCGACCCTCTCCACGAAAAAATATATTCCCTTATTCCCAACAAGTATCTTGAGGATAAGATAACCGTAGCCTTCCCTTCCCCCGAAGAGGTATGGGACGGAGCATCGGCCAAATTAGCTGATATTCGCAAAAAGCAGAACATAGCAAAGAACAGGATCAGGTCGTCCCTTGATACCTTTATAAAATCCCCCAACTTCCAGAAATATCTACAAGATGCCATAATAACCATAAGAAACGACAGATACGTTCTTCCCGTAAAGGCTGAATACAGATCCGAAATCAACGGTCTTGTTCACGACACCTCCGCTTCGGGCGCAACCCTTTTTATAGAGCCCATATCGGTAGTTACGGCAAATAACGAGCTTTCAGTTCTGGCTGCAGAGGAAAGACGTGAAATCGAGCGTATTCTTTCGGAGTTTTCCGCAGAGGTAGCAGACCACTCAGAGGGCATTATAACAAGCTACGAAACCTGCATATTCTGCGATATGACCTTTGCAAAGGCAAAGTATGCCACCGAAATAAAGGCATATATGCCCATTCTTAATACTGACGGAATAATCGACGTAAAAGAAGCCCGTCATCCCCTTATTGATAAGACAAAGGTCGTGTCCATTGATATTGCTCTGGGCAAGACCTACACATCCCTTATCATTACCGGTCCCAATACGGGCGGTAAGACGGTAAGCATAAAGACGGCGGGACTTATGGCCCTTATGGCAAAATCGGGTCTTTTTATCCCCGCAAAGGAAAAGAGTAAAGTGGCATTCTTTGACCGCGTATTTGCCGATATAGGCGACGAGCAGTCAATAGAGCAATCCCTCTCAACCTTCTCCTCCCATATGTCAAATATAGTCACAATACTTAACGAAATAACTCCCAACTCCTTGGTTCTTATAGATGAGTTGGGCTCCGGTACAGATCCTGCAGAGGGCGCGGCGCTGGCTATTTCAATTATCGAAAGCATCCGTTCCACCGGAGCAAGACTCGTATGTACCACCCACTATGCGGAGCTTAAAATGTACGCAGTACAGTCACCCCATGCGGAGAACGCTTCCTGCGAGTTTGACGTGGCTACACTTCGCCCCACGTACAGACTTATAACAGGTCTACCCGGAAAATCTAACGCATTTGCCATAGCCTCAAGACTTGGCATAAGCGATGCAATAATTGAAAAAGCAAGAGAAAACCTTTCCAACGAAACCGTAAAGGTTGATTCTCTCCTTGCGGATATAGAAATAAGCCGTAAGCAGACAGAGTTTGACGCCAAAGAAGCGGCCAAAATGAAGGCCGAGGCAAAGGCTGTTCTCGATTCAAGAGAGCAGGTTGCCGAAGAAATGAAGCGCCAAGCAGAGGAGATACTCAACAACGCAAAGGCAAAGGCCGCCGCCATAGTTGAACGCTCCGAAAGAGAAACAAAAAGGCTTATTCAGGAGCTTGAAGAGCTTCGTAGACAGAAGGATAAGGCTGATTTTGCCGAAAAGATAGCACAGGCCAAGGCTGAAGTAAAGGGCTATACGGAAAAGGCAGAAAAAGAGCTTGAAATCAAAAAGCCCGAGCCTAAGCCCCTTTCCCGCCCCCTGGTAAAGGGTGATACGGTAAGAATAATCTCCATAAACAAGGAAGGCGTTGTACTTGAAACGCCCGACAACAAGGGATACGTTTACCTTCAGGCGGGAATTATCAAAACAAAGGTAAAAATAAAGGACGTAGAGCTTATAGAAAAGCCCAAGGTTACGGCAAATCTGGTCACATCTACCCCCTCGGTGAGGGCGGAAAGAGGCAGCAGAGATGCTTCTATGGAGCTTGACATCAGAGGCTTTACCGCCTACGAGGCCGAAACAGAGGTTGAGAACTTCCTCAACAACTGCTACCTTGCGGGACTTAAAAACGTAAGTATTATCCACGGTAAGGGCACCGGCGCCCTCAGAAATGCGGTAAAAGCATCACTTAAGAGAAACAAGCTGGTTGACACCTTCAGACTTGGAGTATACGGAGAAGGAGAAACGGGTGTAACGATAGTCACACTCAAATAAAAAAATGAGTCTTGACTTACTCAAAAAACAGATAGCAGAGGAAAATTTCTCCAGATATTATTATTTTTCGGGGCAGTGCCTCTATCTTAAGAGATTCTACCTTGAATCTCTTAAAAAGGCAATGATACCCCAGGAGGCATATACCACCGACGTAATAATTCCCGACGTAAAGGAAGTAACGGCGGAGGACCTTTCGGATATGGCGGGCAACGTATCCCTTCAGTCAGAAAGGAAAATGATAATTCTTAAAGACCTTCCCCTCTCTTCCGATATTTTCAAGTACCTCATAAAAGACCCCGATATGATACCCGAAGGGACTGCCGTGGTCTTTATATCCGAGTACCTTAAATACGATACCCGTCTTAAAAGTTATAAAGAATTTGAGATCTTTATAAAGAAAGAGGGGCTTTCGGTAGAGGTTGACCAACCTGACAGAGGAACTCTGATAAAATGGGTGGCACAGAACTTCAGAAAGCTTGGAAAAGCCATTTCGGAGCAAGATATTCAGTATCTCCTTGACAATACGGACAACGAAATGTACGCCCTTAAAAACGAAATAGACAAGCTGGCATCGGCAACTCTTGAGCAAACGGTTACCAGAAAGGATATTGACTCACTCTGTATTTTTACCCTTGAGTCAAATTCCTTTAAAATAACCGACGCCATTCTGAACAGAGATGCGGATACGGCTTACAGCGTTATAAACGACCTTATTCAGCTTGGCACAGACCCTAATATGCTGCTGGGTGTAATATACAAGGCCGTAACCAATCTTTGCAAAATAAAGATGTTAGCCGACCAGGGCTGCTCCGTAGGAGAGATAGCGGCGGCAACAAAAATACGCGACTTTATCATAAACAGAGATTTACGACGTCTGAGGGGTATTTCTTCTCAAAATCTTATGAAGGCCGCAGAGGCCTGCGTTGAAGCCGATATTGAGGCAAAGACGTCCTCGGCAGACGGCGTGGAAACCATAACCAAGCTTATAGCACTTTGTTTGACTGTTATATGAAAACCGATAAAATCATTATAGTTGAGGGAAAATACGATGCCGCGGCCGTCAAAAGGGTCTGCGAGGCAACTGTAATAGAAACCAACGGCTTTGGGCTGTTTAAGAATAAGGAGCTTAAAAACTTTATTCGAAAGTATGCTCAAAAGCGAGGTGTGGTTATCCTTACAGACAGCGACGGCGCGGGATTCCTCATACGAAAGCATATTGAAGGCATTGTTGATAAAAAACACATCACCAACGCCTATATCCCCCGCATTGAGGGAAAGGAAAAAAGAAAAGCTACGGCATCAAAAGAAGGGCTTTTAGGGGTTGAGGGGATGAAGGACTCCACCCTACTGGACGTTCTGAAAAGAGCGGGTATTGAGGATACCTCAAACAACTCTTCCCCCACACGCCCAATAACGAAGATAGACCTTTTTGAGGACGGATTTTCGGGCGGTGCAAATGCCGTAAATAAAAAAAGGCTCCTCTTAAAGGAGCTCGAGCTTCCTCTGACCTTGTCAACAAACCGTCTTTTGGAAGCTATGAACGTATTTATAACCTACGATGAATACAAAGCCGTTGTAGAGAAAATCTCGACTCTGAACGGAGAAAAAACCGATTAAACTGTTTTTTCCCTTGAAATACCGCTATTATTGTGGTATAATCTACCTAACGGTCCGGACCGTACATAACAAAGAAAGGGGGATATGAACAAAAATGACCAATAGAATTTACAACGAGGTGGCTGTTCTCTGACATCGGGGCGATTGCCCGGTTAAGACAATAGGCCCGAAGATTTACGAGAACAGATAAAGGTGGGCAGATATGGGATAGCTACCCGGACTGCCCACTCTCGCCGTATACCCGACAAAAAATAATCCAACTGATACATAACGGAGAAGAAATGAAGTACAGAAACGCAAAAGACGTTCTTCCCCGCGAACTTCTGGATGCAGTACGGGAATACGCATCGGGCGAACTCCTTTATATTCCGAAAGCCCATGCACAAAGGTCGGAATGGGGCACACTCACGGGCACCCGTTCCATGCTTAAGGAAAGGAACACCGCTATAAGAGTTGCATATCAACGAGGTTCCGAAATAGCCGATTTGGCTAAAAGATTCTGTTTATCAACAGACAGTATCAAGAAAATCGTATATTCTTCAACCGATAAGGAGGAAGATATATGAGAGGTTTATTATTCCCACAGAAGCAACGAGAAAGAACAAGGTCTGTAGCCTTTAAATGAGCTACAGACCTTTTAAATTTATATTATGTTCTGAAATGATAATATAAACAATACGCAAGTAATGATAACAAGAACAGCAACTACGGCAACTCCAACAGACAGTTTGCGGTTCTTGGGAGCAACGCTCTGGGATGAGGGAAGCAAGCGCGCCTTGCGGAGAGCCGTCACTATGGGCTTATATACCAGAAGTATAAGTGCGGCATTTATTGAGCCTTTTATAATGTTAAAAGGAAGGAAAACGGGAACGAGCATACCTGCAACCTGCTCTCTTGAAAAAGCGGGAGTATACAACGGAACCATAAAGTAGTTCCACAAAAGCATTACGGATGTAGTTACGATAATTGCGGAAACCAAGCCTATAACAGCGCCCTTCATATTGTGAGCCTTCTTGTATATAAAAGAAGCGGTACACGCGAAAGCGCAAGAGCTTAGAAGATTCATTATTGCCCCTATAATACCCGTATCGCTGATAGTAAACATCTCAACTACTGAAACCACGAAAGACACCGCAAAGGCGGCCAGAGGGTCAAATATAAAGCCTGCGAGAGTTATGAATACGTCCTTTGGTTCGTATTTTAAAAAGAGCACTGCGGGAATTCTGATAAGACTCACGGAAGCAAATGCAAGTGCGGCTATAACGGCCAACATTACAAGCTTTTTTGTGGATATACGTTTCATACCTATTCTCCGTTCCATAAAATAAAAGCACCCAAAATTTGGGTGCTTAAACATTTGAAAAAGAAAGTCATATAATACGACTGTACAT
>JAZSCR010000229.1:0-5885 GCA_045530715.1 Eubacteriales bacterium | reverse complement strand
CATATATTTTTTATAGGGGGTGCGGGAATAGTTATTAACTATCCCTTTAACGTCCTCAAGGTCGCATTTGTTGAATATTATAATTGGTTCAATATAAAAATGCTCTGCGATAACGGTAAGCTTATCAATATAAAAAGGGTCGGGATCGGGGTCGGCAAGGGCAACCACGATAAAAAGCTTATCAAGGTTTGCAATAAAAGGGCGGATTAGTATATTTCTTCTATCTCCAACGGCGGTAATAACGTTGTTTTCCACCCTAACCTTATCTCCTACCGCAGGGGGAGGATCAAGGCGGCGAAGGGTTCCTCTGGCTCGGCACTCAAGCCTTTCGCCTTCGGGAGTCATTACGGTATAAAGCCCGCCAACGCCCTTAATTATTATGTTTTCACCAGTCATAGTTTTCGTCCTCTTCAGAGGGATTCGACCAAGGATTATAAGAGGGATCGGAGCCCATACTTACATACAAAATAACTTCAGTACCGCTATCAACCTCGGTATCTCCGCTGATACTCTGTCCGTATACCATACCTGCGGCGTACTGACTGCTGTATCCCGCCTGAACGGTGGGCGAAAGTCCCTGTGAATACATCTTATTCATAGCCGACTGCTGGTCGTCACCAACCACGTTGGGAACCTTTACCTGCTTAACTGAGGTATCTACGGCAACGTATATTTTTACGGTAGTTCCTTCGGGAACGGAGGTAGTGGGCGCGGGATCGCACTTAATTACGTAACCCTCCTGAACTGTAGCGCTGGGCTGGGTTATTTTTTCATAATAAAGGTCGTTTTCCTTCAAAAGAACGATAGCCTGCTGAGAGGTTATATTTTCAATTTTAGGAATATTTACCATTCTGGGGCCGTCACTGACCACTACGGTGATCTCTTTACCCGATTCGTAGCTTCCGCTTTCGGGAGTCTGCTCAAGGATTATACCCTCGCCAACTGTACTGTCGTATCGTGATTCACGCTTTACGGTGAAGTTAGCCTTAACAACAGGGTCTTCAAGCATATCTGTGATGGATTTTCCCACAAAGCTCTTTACCTCTATAAGGTCACCGGCAAGGCTATCAACAGCCGTGAACATAGCACCTACGCCTATAAGGACTATGGCAAAGGCCAAGAAAACACCTGCAACACCAGCAATAAGGCGGTTACGGAATATTTTCGCTCTCGCTTTCTTACGGCGCTGTTCTATCTCTTCGGGGGTATATTCGCGGCGCTTACGCTTCTTTTCCCCTTCTTCCTCGGGCTTTTGCTCGGGCACGGGCTTAACCGTATCGGGAATTGCAGGGATCACGATAGTAGCTCCGTCACCGAAGGGTCGTGTGCAAAGGGGATATTCAAACACTATGTCGGGATTTTCAAGGAATGCCATTATATCGTCAAGCATTTCCTTTGCGTGCTGATAACGAAGGGTAGTTTCCTTCTGCATAGCCTTCATAATGATGCTTTCCACCGCCTTGGGAAGGTCAGGGCGAAGTTCGGAAGGCAGGGTGGGTTCGTTCTGAACCTGCATGAGAGCGACGGAAACTGCCGTATCGGACTCAAAGGGAAGTTTTCCCGTAACCATTTCGTAAAGCATTACGCCAACGGAGTAAATGTCAGATCTCTCGTCGGTCAGATGTCCTCTTGCCTGCTCAGGGCTGATATAATGAACGGAACCAATAGCGTTATCGGTCATGGTAACGGTTTCAAAATTTGCAACGTGAGCTATACCGAAGTCGGTAACCTTTATAAGTCCGCTGTCAAGGAGCATTATATTCTGGGGCTTTATATCTCTGTGTACTACGCCTCTTTCATGGGCGTGACGGAGCGCGCTCAAAACCTGACCGCTGTAAGCAAGAGCCTCTCTGGGGTCAAGAGGAGCGTAATCGATTATATATTCTTTAAGAGTACGACCGTCAATGAATTCCATAACGATATACTGAACGTCACCCTCAAAATTCACGTCGTGAACGTTCACTATATTTTTATGTGACAGCATGGCTATGGCCTTGGATTCGTTGAGAAATCTCTTTCTGAACTTTGCCTGACTTACGAATTCGCTTTTAAGAACCTTAACGGCAACGAATTTTCCGTCGAGCCTGTCCTTTGCCTTATATACCACCGACATACCGCCGGTACCGATAACCGACTCTATCTCATAGCGGTCGTTTAAAACTCTACCTGTTAACTTTTCCACTTTTTTCTCCTATCCTCTGTAAGGAAGTTATTCCTCGGTCTTATTGACCATAAGAACCGCAGTTATGTTATCCGTACCGCCCTTTTCGTTTGCGGCTTCAACCAAAGCGTCGCAAGTTTCCTGAGCGATCTCGGTACGGGAGGAGAGTATGTTTTCTATCTGTTCATCATCGAGCATATTAGTCAGACCGTCGGTACAAATAAGTATAACGTCATTTTCCTTTAACTGACACTGAACGTATGAAGGCTCGGGCAACGTATCTTTACCGAGCGCCTGAGTAATAACGTTCTTATAGGGATGAGTTTTTGCTTCCTCGGGAGTAATGGTGCCGTTGTCTATCAATGTCTGAACCAGCGAATGGTCGTGGGTAAGCTGAGTCAGTTTTCCCTCGCTGTATATATACGCACGGCTATCTCCAACGTGGGCAATGGTAGCGATGCCGTTATCTACCCATACGGCAACGGCAGTAGTACCCATGTTGGCAAATTCTTCACTCTTAAGAGCTTGGGCGTAAATCATATTATTGCTTTTGTCAAGAGCATTTTTGAGAGTTCCCTCTATATCGCTGACGGGAAGCATTTCTTCAACTGTTTCCACGGAAGTCTTAACGGCTATCTCGGAAGCGACGTTTCCGCCTGCATATCCGCCCATGCCGTCACAGACTATAGCGAAATATTTTCCGCCCTCAAAGGTGCGAAGCGCAAAGTTATCCTGGTTGGAGGGACGAACTCTGCCGATATCGGTTTTCCCAAACAAAATCATAGTTATGATCTTCCTTCCTGAAGGTTAGGTTTTGTGGAGTTTATTATTTTTCCAAATGCCTATGACGCAACTGACCGCAGGAGGCATCAATATCGCCGCCCAGCGTCCTTCGTACAGTAGCGTTCATACCTTTTGATTCCAATATGTTTTTAAATCTGTTAACCGTCTTTTCGGACGGGGGGAACATTCCCCTCTCCTCAACGTGATTAACGGGTATAAGATTTATGTGACACAACATTCCCTTAAGTAGCGCCGCCAATTTGTAAGCGTGGGTATCAGTGTCGTTTATTCCTTCAACAAGAGTATACTCGAAAGATATACGCCTGTTGGTGGCGGCTATATATCTCTTGCAGGCGGGGATAAGCTTTTCAATGGGGAAGGCCTTGTTTACGGGCATAAGCTTATCTCTTGTTTCATTATCGGGGCCGTGAAGAGATACCGAAAGGGTTATTCCGTAGCCCTCTGAAGAAAGGCGGTCAATTTTATCCACTATTCCGCAGGTGGAAACGGATATATGTCGCTGACCTATATTGAGGCCTCTGGGATCGTTTACGTTTTTAAGAAACCTCAAAAGGTTATCAAAATTATCAAGGGGTTCCCCTATTCCCATTATAACTATATTCGATATACCTGCGTCGGCATTCACACGAGCGACCTGCAAAAGCATTTCTCCTGCTGTCAGGTTACGTTCTTTACCGCAAAGGGTACTTGCACAGAACTTGCACCCCATGGCGCAGCCTACCTGGGAAGATATACAGACGGAATTTCCGTGCTTATATCTCATAAGTACCGTTTCAATAAGATTTCCGTCCTTGAGACGGAAAAGATATTTTTCCGTACCGTCCTCCGATTTAAGAAGGTCTACAAGTTCCAGTGAGGTTTCCGTTCCCTCTTCTGAAAGGCGACGGCGAAGGTCCTTTGATATATCACTCATATCCTCGATGGCTATGGCACGGGATATATTGCGGAAGAGCTGTCCGGCACGGTATTTGGGCATACCGCTTGAAAGGAAATATTCCTCAAGCTCCTCGTAGGTCATTGATGCGTAATCGTAATTCATATTTTTACCTTCTACGACGGTTTGCTATGGAAAGTATCCTCAAAAACTGAACCAAGGATGAAGCCAATGCTACAACGTAAGTCATGGCAGCGGCAGTAAGAACCTTACGGGTTCCTTTAAGCTCCTCCTCATCAAGGTAATTACTTTCTTTAAGAATTTTCATTGCGCGGTTGGAAGCATTAAGTTCAACAGGGAGAGTAATGAGCTGAAACAATACTACCGCAAAAAATACCCAAACGCCAATCTTCACCAAAAATCCAAAGCTCAACGCTACACCCAAAATAACGAGAGGTATGGCAGCCGAAGACCCTATCTGGGCCACGGGAAGAACCGCGTTGCGAAGCTTAATAAATATATAATTTTGATAGTGCTGACAGGTGTGTCCCGCCTCATGAGCCGCAATACCTATGGCGGCTACAGAATCAGAATCGTGAACACCCTCGGAAAGACGGATTATCTTTTCTTTGGGGCTGTAATGGTCTGTAAGGGTACCCTTTATCTGACCTACGCGGACGTCCGTTATGTTATTCTTCATAAGGATGTTATGGGCGATTGCGGCTCCCGTATATCCACGCTTGGATTTTACCTTGGAGTATTTTGCATAGGTAGATTTCACCGAGCCCTGGGCCCAGAGAGAAAGAATAACAACGGCCAAAGACAGTATCAGATAGGTAGAATAATCCATAATTAACGTAATTGTCCTTTCTTTAATCGAGATGCTCCGTGTATGGCTCTGCAAGTCTTAATCCCGCCATAAAGGCATCTCCCGTCATACGCTTTTTACCCTCGGGAGCTATATCGGTAAAGGTAATGGCACCGTCACCCGTTTTTACGGTAAAGGTTTTGGATGAAAGAAGAGTTCCCGGCTTAAGTTCCGCCCATTCGGGACGAACCTCTGCCTTGATAGAAGCGTAGACCTTGATTATTTTTCCACAGTAGGTTGTAAATGCTGTGGGGAAAGGGGAAAAGCCCCTTATCTTGTTATATATATTCCCCGTAAGCTCGGACATATCCAGCTTTCTCATATCATTATCGATAAGAGGTGCATAGCAAGTTTCACCAACCTGCTTTTCGGGAACTATAGTTCCTGCAAAAAGGCCGTCTACGGTTTCTTTTAAAACCTCTGCGCCAACAGCCGCGAGCTTATCGTGAAGGATTCCCGCGTTATCGGTATCCCCAATTTCAACCTCTCGCTTTATGAGCATATCGCCCGTATCAAGACCCTTGTCCATAAGCATAGAGGTAATACCCGTAACCTTCTCGCCCTTAACGATAACGAAATTTATGGGAGAAGCGCCACGGTACATGGGAAGCAATGATGCGTGAATATTTATACAGCCGTATTTAGGATAGTTGAGAACGTATTCGGGAAGTATCTTTCCGTATGCAACTACGACTATCAGTTCAGGCTTATGGAGGTCAAGAATTTCTTGAAGCTCACCGTTCTTCAGCGTAGTGGGTGTATATACGGGTATATCCTGTGTTAAAGCATAAGCCTTTACAGCAGTAGGAGAGAGCGAATGGCCTCTTCCTCTGGGTTTATCGGGCTGACTTACAACACCCGTAACGTTATATCCGCCCTCAACAAGGGCCTTAAGTGACTCTGCCGCAAAATCGGGAGAGCCCATAAAAAGAATACTGTTCATTAAAAGTCCTTTTCTGATTCTGAAAGAGGTTTACAGATCCTCTTCCTTTATATATTCGAATACCTGCTCTCTGAAAAGCTTACCGTCAAGGTGATCTATCTCATGGCAGAAGCATACTGCGGTTATACCTGTTCTTGTTGCGGTAAACACCTTGCCTTTTTCGTCATAGGCTCTTACGGTCACCTCTGCGGGACGGCGGGTCTTTCCCCAGATTCCGGGGACGGACAAACAGCCC
>JAZSCR010000049.1:0-10372 GCA_045530715.1 Eubacteriales bacterium | reverse complement strand
GCTCGGCTTCATTACGGCCAACGATTTCGTAAACGATTTCTTCGTCGAAATCTTCGTCATACACGGTAACTTTGGTACCAACGGAAACCTTGTCACCCTTAAGGTCAGCAACGTCAATTATGGTTGCGGTTTTTATCTGCTCTTCAAGATAAAGGATTCTTGCTTCCATCTCTCTCTGAGCTTCTCTTGCTGCATCGTATTCGCTGTTTTCGGAAAGGTCACCAAACTCTCTGGCTACCTTAATTTTTTCAGCGATCTCGTTGCGCTTAACGCTCTTAAGATACAAAAGTTCCTCTTCAATTTTCTGAAGGCCTTCCTTGGTAAGTACGTTTGTGCTCATATCTATTCTCCTGTCACTTATTTTGTCGTTTTTATTAATGAATCTAACTCACTGATGGCAACGGAAAGCTGTCCGTCACTGGTTTCATCAAGAGTATAAAGTAGCATCTTATCCTCATCGGTCATCAATACGGGGATATCAGGCTCAAGACCGATTGAATCGTAATTTGTGCGCGATTTTGTAACGTATCTGAAAGTGGTTATCTTTATTCCCGAACCGTCGGGTAATTCATAAGTTGTTTGACCTACACCTTTACCGTATGACGTTTCACCAATAAGGGGAACCTGCTCTATATCTCTCAGGGCGGACGCAAACAGCTCGCTGGCGCTGGCCGAAGAGTCATTAATGAGAACGACCATAGGAACGTCCACGAGTTTTCCCTCTTTTGAATAATAAACCTGTTCATCGTTCTTATACTGAAGAACAACAAGCTCGTCTTTATCAACAAGAAGGTCAACCATATTAACTACAGTATTAAGCTCTCCGCCGGGATTATTTCTCACCTCAAAGATAAAGCCTTCAACGTTTTGATTTACAAGCTCAGATAAGGCATAAGAAAACTCAGTATATGCATTAACGTTAAAATTGTGAATTTGTACGTATCCAATATTGCCGTTTATTACTCGATAATCAACTTCACGCTGAACGAAGGTCTTTCTTTCAACAGTAAACTGCAGCTCCGTTTCTCCTCTGATAACAGTAAGATCAACGGTTGTGCCGGGTTCACCTAAAATACGGTTTACGGCCTCGTTATAATCTTCACCTATAATAGACTTTCCGTCTACACCAACAATAAGGTCGTTGGCCTTAATTCCTGCAGCTTCCGACGGAGAATTTCCCAACGGACGCATAACAATTATACCTTTTGTAAGAATCTGTTCTGTAGCATATACCTGAATGCCTATTCCTGTAAAATTACCCTGATTACTCTCAATAAAAGAATCGTAATCCTCAGGTACAAAATAAGCGCCGTATAGGTCATCAAGAGCTGCCATATATCCGGTTATGGCATTATCAAAAGCAATATCCGAATCAAAGGGCATTATGGCATTCTTTTCAATAAGAGAATCTATTGCTGAAAGTTTATCAATCAGTTCCTGATATTTGGAGACCTGCTCTCCGAATTTACAACCCACAAAACAAAGAGCTGCAACTGTTACAAGAACCAATACGACATATATTATTTTTTTATTCTTTAGGCTCGACAAATGTCGTTACCTCCTTAAATATAGGGGCTTACATACCCATCATTTCGTTTATTCTTTCAATGGCAACCTGAAGCTGATCGTCTTCTTCGTCAGTCAGTTCTTCAAATCTGGCAGCCTTGTCGGAATCAAGATATGATATATAATTAGGCTCTATGCCTACACCGTTGAATCTTTCGCCCGAGGGGGTGATGTACTCGTATGTTGAGAGCCTTATTGCTGTACCGTCAGACAGAGGAATATCTCTCTGACCAACACCGATACCCTTTGACTGCTCGCCTACTATTCGTGCGTATCCGTTATCCCTCAATGAAGCGGCAAACACTTCCGCAACACCTGCAGTGTAGGAATTCTGTATAACGATCATAGGCATTGAAATATGCTTGTCATCGGAAAACTCATAAGTAGGTTCGCCGGAACTCTTATCTCTTACTGCCAAAATAATACTTGCGGGCAATATTTTATCAAGCACGTCTACGGCATACTGTAGATCGCCTGCAAAAGTAAATCTAACGTCAAAAATAAGAGACTTTGCACCCTTTGCCACCAAATCCTCGTATGCAACAGAGAAATCGGCGAGAGTGGTTCTGTCAAATTCGTTTATCTTAATATATCCTATGCCGTTACCTACGAGTCTGTACTCAATGGTCTGAGGAACGAAAGAAGTCCTTGTTACCTCAACGTTGAGGATATTGGCCTCCCCTTCTCTTACGAGAGAAAGTTCTACCGTAGAGCCTTCCTCTCCGTAAAGACGCTGAACAGACTTATTATACCCCTCTTCTGTTACGTAAACGTTATTAATGGCGATAATAATGTCATTATTAAGCACCCCTGCAAGGTCAGCAGGAGAACCGTTTTTACAAAAATCAACCTTAATACCGCCCGTACCATAGTCATAAGAATATCTGATGCCGATATCTATATGAGAACCGTCAATAACTGCGGAGGTACGGTAATTTTTCTCGTCAAGGTAATAAGAATAAGGATCACCGAGGCCCTCTATATAGCCACCGATTATACCGTCAACGATATTTTCGTAACCGTCAACGGGGTCGATAGTGTTTATATAATTCCTCGTAATAACCTGATTTACGGTATCAAGCTTCTGATACATCTGCTGATTTTTACTCAGGTCATTAACCTTGTTATTAATGTAGTAATAGGTTCCTATGGCAGTAACAAAGGCCGTTGCAACCACAAGGAAAAATACTGTTCCAAATCTAACGCCTTTTTTCATAAATTACCTTTCTGGTTTAGAAAAGAGATTCCATCTTGGAAGGATCATTGTTCCAATTAATAAATCTTTCAGGATCGAGATATTCCTTATTCTTTACAATACTGAAGTCAAGGTGGGGACCGGTAACGTTTCCGGTAGCGCCAACAAGAGCAATAACCTGCCCCTGCTTAACCACGTCGCCCTCTTTGACAAGAAGCTTCGAGTTGTGGCAGTATATGGTATTTATCCCACCGCCATGGTCTATCATGATCTTAAGACCACCGCCTGTATCAACCCATCTGGCCATGATTACTGTACCGGCATTTGAAGCAACAACTTCAGTACCAACTGCAGCGGGAATATCAATAGCTCTATGGAAATCATCTTTGCCACGTAGCTTTCTCGGACCGTAAGGAGAAGATATTTTCTTCACACTGGGAACGGGCCAAATAAAGATACCGCCGGTATAAGCAATCTGCTTGTTTTTCAAGTCCATTATTTCAGCTTCAAGTTGAGCATCAAGATCTTTGTAATATTCTAATTGTTCGTAATAAGAATCCTGGTCTTCAACAAGAGCAGAAATTTCTGCAGAAATCATATCAAGAGTCTCTTCCTGCTCAGCCATGGATGCCTCAAGTTCAGCAGCAGCAAGAATTGCCTCATCTTGCTTAACCTCGAGGGCATAGCGGCTGTCCTTTATAGAGAAAAGAGCTGTTTCAAGATTCTTAAGCAATGTCTTGTCATACTCTATCATATACGCAGCGTAGTCCATTCTCGTAAGAAGCTCAGAAAAGCTCTTTGAGGTAAGGAATATCTCAAGATAAGTCAAAACGCCGTTTTCGTAGTTGGCTCTGATACGTGATTTATAGAGCTCGTAATACTCGTCGTACTGTTCAGAAGTAATTGCAATCTCTTTATTAAGAAGTGCTATACTCTCCTCAAGACTTGCAGCATAGGCCTCAAGATAGGCTTGCTCTTCCTGAAGGGAAAGCAACTTTTCTTCGGCTAACATCTTTGCTTCCAAAGAAGCCTTTTGTTTTGCCTTTGCGTTCTTGATTTTAGAGTTGAGGGAGCTTTGCTTTGAAGCGATACTGTCAAGCTGCTTCTGGATTTCAGCAATCTCATTATTAAGTTCAATGAGTGCTTGAGTATCATCAGAATCGCTTGTTGCAGCGTGCGTATCAATCGAAGCAATACTTATCCCTATGGTAGCAACAATAAAACAAATGAGAATCGCAACAAACAGCTTTAAGGAAATGTTGTGTTTGGTGTTCATAATTATTATGTATCCTTTTTTTAACGATATAATCAGGTGCGATATACTCAATATTATACTTCAAGGTATTTACGTAAAGGAAATACGGTACCCAAACTGCCGATCGTTGCGCCGACAGCAATAAATATCCATATCATATACGCAAAGCCTTCCGTAAAGAGAAGGGGTGTAAAGAATCCAATATCAGTAAATATGGGATAAAGAACGAATGAATAAATGTAATTAAGAGCAAAGTAACCGATACATCCGGAAATAATACCTATAAGCAGACCTTCAAGAAGGTATGGGAACCGTATAAATCCGTCTGCTGCGCCGCAATATTTCATTATCATTATCTCGTTACGGCGAGCAAAAATCACCGTTTTTACAGTATTGGTAATGATAAAGAAGGATATACCCAAAAGAAATACTATAACCCAAGCAGAGAAGAAAGAGATAATATCTCTGATATTCTGTATCTGCTCTATAACGTCTCTTTTTTGAACGATATTGGCAGCGCCTTCAATCTTTTCAATCTCGTACAGGGTTTGGTCAAACTTGTCAAAATCCCGCATCTCGATAATAAAAGAATTACGAAGGATGCTTGCATCCAAATCCGCAGTTATATCTGCGTATTCTTCGCCAAAGCTGTGCTTATATTCTTCAATAGCTATCTCTTTGGGCTTATAGACGATGGAAGACACGTTATCAATCTTATCAAGAGCTGCCTTATAATCAACTATATCCTGTTCCTCAAGATTTTCGTCGAGATAAACCACGACCTGGTTCTGGGCGCCGAGATTCTCAATAAAAAGATTGACGTTCTGCACTAAAACCAAAGATACTCCGAATACAACCAGACAAATGGAAAGTACTGAGATGGAAGCCAAGGACAACCGTATATTTTTGAAGAAGTTTGAAATAGAAGTCTTTACGAGAAAAAGAATACTGTCAATGCTCATCTGCAGTTACCTCCTCAACATTTTTCGGATTAGCGGTATCTGCTATAAGAACGCCGTCCTCGATAATTACGGTACGCTTATGGAATTCCTCAACAAAACTCTGTTCGTGAGTAACTACGACAACCGTAATACCCCTTTTATTAATGGCTTTAAATAATTGCATTATTTCGCGGGATCTTTCAGGGTCAATATTACCCGTGGGCTCGTCCGCAACAATAATATCGGGCCCATTAACTATCGCTCGAGCAATAGCAACGCGCTGCTGTTCACCGCCCGAAAGGGTATTGGGCCTTTCGTATACCTTGTCACTGAGTCCAACAAGGTCAAGCACAGAGCTTACCCTCTTGTCAATCTCTCTTCTGCTTTTGCCTACGACGCGCATAGCGAAAGCTATATTATCGTATACGTTTAAATTAGGTATAAGTCTAAAGTCCTGAAAAACTATACCCATTCGTCTTCTGAATTTAGGTATCTGTCTTCTGGACAGTTTTTTTGTGTTAGTACCGTTTATGATTACCTTTCCTTTGGTGGGAAACTCTTCGCAAAAGAAAAGCTTGATCATTGACGACTTGCCTGCCCCCGAATGGCCTGTGATAAAAACAAATTCTCCATCCTCAATTTTGAGGCTAAGATTGCTCAATGCTTTTGTGCCGTTTGGGTAGACCTTTGTTACGTTTCTGAACTCTATCAGAGAAATCACCTCATATTCCTGTTGTGTTGTGGGGTGTATTGTGTGGTGTTTTAATATTTAGTAGGATTTGACATAAGGTATTTTCTTACCATAAGAGCCACCTTAAATACGATAGCATCATCAAATTGCTTTAAGTCTAAGCCCGTCAAACGGCGTATTTTATCAAGTCTATATACAAGTGTGTTTCTATGTACGAAAAGCTTTCTGGAAGTTTCTGATACGTTAAGATTGTTTTCAAAGAATTTCTGGATGGTAAAGAGGGTTTCATGGTCTAAAGAGTCCATAGTACCCTTCTTAAATACTTCCGAAAGGAACATGTTGCAAAGAGGAGTGGGTAAATAGTATATAAGTCTGCCTATGCCAAGGTTTGAGTAAGAAACGATTGACTTCTCAACGTCAAAAACCTTACCGACCTCTATAGCTACCTGAGCCTCCTTAAAAGATCTGGGGATATCTTTAAGAGTAGTAACAATAGTGCCGATACCGATAACAGCCTTTGTATAAAACTCACTGTTAAGAGTGTCGATGATAGATCTTGAAAGCTTTTCAATATCTCTTATTTCAATATTGGACCTTACCTCTTTGATAAGGGCAATATCATTCTCCCCTACGTTAATAACGAAATCTTTGGTCTTTTCAGGGAAAAGGGTCTGAATAATATCGTAAGCAAATATGTCAGTTCTGTCCACAAGTCTTATAAGAATTACAACACGGGGTATATCCGTGGTAAAATGCAATTCCTTGCTCTTTGCATAGATATCACCGGGCAGAATATTCTCCAACATAACGTTTTTAATAAAGTTGGTTTTATCGTATCTCTCGTCGTAAAACTCTTTCATGGTATTGAAGGTTACGGCAAGAACACCCGCAAGGTTAGAGGCTATTGCATCCTCACCCTTTACGAAAACGTAATTATCGATCTTTATCTGAGAGCCTATAATTGAATATGTATATCCGTTATGTACCGTTTTTTCAGACGTAGAAAGTATCTCCGGCAATTTGGAATTGGGAACTTGTCCTATCATGGAAAGCTCACTGCAGGCAACGATAGTACCTGCCTCGTCAATAATACCGATTACTCTATCGGTACAGTCTTTCATTTGCTGGACAACACTCTGGAAGAGTTTATTAGACATATTGCGACCTCTAAAATATTATTTGATATTATTATACTATATTTTTTAGAAAAAATCAACCATTAATAAAGGGTGAAAAGATAAAAATTTGTGAATTATGACTGAAAGACATGTTGACTGGCAAACAGTTTTCTGACATATTCACAGTCTAAGGAAATCTGTGCCCTTAAAGCATCCGTATCTTCAAATTTTCTCTCATCTCTTATTCGCTCTGAAAAGTATACTCTTTTGAAGGAGTCAATCTTATCTTCGGGTATATCTTTAAGATCAATAAGATAAGTTTCAACGTAAATATCATTACTGTCGGTAACCGTGGGACGACTGCCAATATTCGTAACGGCAGGATACAGTGTGATCCCGTCCGAGCAATAAGTTGCATATACGCCGCAGGCGGGTAAAAGATATTCATCAGAACATCTCTGATTAAGAGTGGGAAATCCAATAGTTCTACCAATACGGTTCCCAGATATAAAATCGCTTTTATATGAAAAATTTCTACCGAGGAAATCGTTCGCTTCCGTAACCCTTCCGTTTACAAGAAGGTTACGGATTGCCGTGGATGATATTCCGTCAGTGGTTACCACAGTACAACCGATAGCTTCTTTTGCGCATATTAATTTCAACTCTTCTGTTCCGCAAGAGGCCTTAACTCCAAACCTGAAGTTATCTCCGCAAACAATATGGGTAAGGTCGTATTTATCCTTTAGAAAACGGATAAAATCCGCTCCACTCAATGAAGACATATCCGCGGTAAACTCCAAAAATTCTACTTTGTCAGCACCTGCATCAAGAAGAAGCTTCTCCTTGTACTCATTGTCCGTAAGATAACTTACCTTTTTGCCTAATGCCCTTTTTGTGTTGGAACTGAAAGTAACAACGACACAAGAATTTTTTTCGGTTTTAGCAATATTTGCGGCAGTGCCGATAATCTTAACGTGTCCTTTATGCACACCGTCAAAATTTCCAACAGCAATACAAGACATCTATATCACCTTTCACTTCGCCATTCGGCCTTAAGACCTTCCTCTGTCATTAATCCAAGTCCTAAAAAAGCATTTTCCGGAGAGTAGACTCTTACGAGTCCCGATTCCACACCGGTCTCTCGATAAACACGCTGACGGTTTATAATTCCGCCGTTCATATAATAATCCACAGCTGTATTATCAAGTTTTACTGCATTAAGATGCTGAAAAACCCTTTCACAGGAATAAGAATATTTCCATTCTTCTCCCCTGCTTATCGCTTCAGACAATTCTTCAAGAGTAACACAGTTATCCAATTTAAAGCCGTTTGATTCCGTCCTTTGGAGATATGACATGCACCCACCACAGCCAAGTTTTTTGCCAATATCTGCACAAAGAGTCCTTATGTAAGTTCCGGTAGAACACTTTACGTCAAGGTCGTATTCAAATTCAGATGTGCCTTTTTTTACATCGAGGGAATATACGGTTATTTCCCTTGCTTTTCTCTCTACCGTCACACCTGCTCTTGCGAGGTCGTAAAGCCTTTGCCCCCCAACCTTTATGGCAGAATACATAGGCGGTACCTGAAGAATTTTACCTACAAAACAAGAAGCGGCAGCCGTAACGTCCGCTTCCTTAACAGTAACGGGATATTCGTTTATAACTTCACCCGTCACGTCCTCTGTATCCGTTTCTTTTCCAAGCAACAGTCCGGCAGAATATCTTTTATCCGAGGGTAAAAGGTCAGCTAATTTGGTATCTCTATCCGTAAGTATGGGCAATACACCTGTACACATAGGGTCAAGAGTACCGCTGTGGCCTATTTTAACGACCTTCCCCTGCTCTCTAAACATTCTTTTTATTCTTGCAACAACGCTCTGAGAGGTCATCCCTGCTGGTTTATTTATCGGTATTATCATTATTCTTCACCAAAAACCTTATTCCACTCTTCAAATACGCCGTCAAGTATCTGATTCTTCACCTCATCAATGGGGGCGTTAAAAGAACATCCTGAAGCTCGCTTATGTCCCCCACCGCCAAATTTTGCAGCGATTTTAGACACGTCTACCCTATCGTCCATTGATCTGAAAGACACCTTAATAACCCCGTCGGCCATTTCTCTTATGGAAATACCGATAAGAGTACCTTCGATACGGCGCGTAATTGCAGCAAGGCCGTCAATATCTATATCTGTACCGACTCTCTTAAGCATGTCCTGAGTAAGAACCACCATGGAAATCCTATTATCTCTGTATCTTTCAACAGACATGAGAACTTCCTGTTCAACCTTAAGCTGCTCAAAGGACGCTATATCAAATAGCTGCCTATTTATATCCTCAAAATCAATACCGTATTCAAGGAGCTCAGCCGCAACCATATGGGTATGGGGAGTCACGTTTGAATATTTAAAGCAACCGGTATCAAAGGCTATTGCAGCATAAAGTTTTTCCGCTATGTAGCCATCAATTTCAACCATTGCTTCTTTTAGCAAATCATACAGATATTCTCCCGTAGAAGATGCGGAAGAATTCAAAAACGTATACTTTGCGTAGTTTGTATTGGTAATGTGATGATCTATACAATAGTTAACCTTATCCGCATACTTTTTAAGTTTCTCACCCATGAGGTCCACGGTTGCAGTATCCACGGATATAACGCATCCAATATTAGCAGGCTCATCAAGTTTATAGGCTCCGTCTGAAATAAAACGAAGCCTTTTACCTATCTCGTCGGAGCATACTACGGTTGCACTTTTGCCGCGGTTTTCAAACACACGCTTTAAGGCGTAGGCCGTACCTACGGTGTCACCGTCAGGACTGCGATGAGTTATTATCATTACGTTGTCATGGGAAAGCATATCCAATAATATTTTGGATGACCCTATAGACATATTAATCCTCCAAAGTTTCTTCGTCGTTATCCGAAGAATGAGCCCCTGCATTGATCTGGCCGAGAAGCTGGTCGATACGGGCGCCGTGAGCCATACTCTTGTCAATAACAAAAGACAGGTCGGGAACCACTCTTATAGACATTCTCTCGCCGAGTTTTTTACGAATAAAGCCCTTTGCTGACTTTAAGCCGCGTCTGACCTCTATGTCGTCATATTCCCCAAGAAAGCTTACGAACACGGTCGCAAAGCTTCTGTCGGGAGAAGCTTCAACATTTACAACGGTACACATCTCGGGGATGCGGGGATCCTTTATACCACGGATAATGGAGGCAAGCTCATTGCGGAGCTCGCCCTCAAATCTCTGGTTTTTATAGTTTGAACGGTTTCTGGAAGGCATTCCGATACCTCCGATTACTGTTTGATTTCTTCATTAATGAAGGCTTCTATAATATCGCCCTCTTTAATGTCGTTATAATTTTCAAGACCTACACCGCATTCGTAGCCTTCGGCAACTTCGCGTGCATCATCCTTGAAACGCTTAAGGGAGTCAAGTTTACCCTGATGGATAACGATATTATCTCTGGTAAGACGAACTTCTGCATTTCTTGCAATCTTACCCTGCTTTACGTAACATCCTGCAATGGTGCCTACGCCGGAAACACGGAAAGTGGTTCTGACTTCGGCGTATCCAAGAACAACTTCTCTGAACTTGGG
>JAZSCR010000130.1:0-9498 GCA_045530715.1 Eubacteriales bacterium | reverse complement strand
CGCCGGGAACTCCAGCAAATGCCCCCCTCTCGAGGGGGGAGGGCCGCTGGCGGCGGGGGTGTGACAAACAGCGAATTCTGCGCCCTATGGAAAACGACTGCTCTCTTATACGGAATCTCAACGGCAGTCGTGCCGAATATTGCGCAGAATGAGCTGTTTATCACACCCTCCGTCACGCATTCGCGTGCCACCTCCCGCAAGCGGGCGGCATTATCGCGGCTGCCCGGTGGCAGCCTGCACCTTTCGCCTTCGGCGATAAACGTAATGAAAAATTATTCAATAAAAAAGAACCTTCTAAAAAGAAGGCTCTTATAATTTGCGCTATATCTGCGAGAGCAATAGTGTCTTTATTTTACAATAATAAATACCTCTTTTCCCTGGACCCTGGACCCTGTCGCTGCTCCTACGGAGCAACGACCTCAACCCTCGCTCCGCAAGGCACGTCGAACACAAACCCGACCGTGCCGTCCTCGTCCATGTAAAGGCTGTATCGGGTGGGGACGTAGGGCTGTCCGTTGACCTTAACGGTGGGGAAGGTATACCCGCGGAGGCCTTCCACCTTAACAGGAAGGGTCCGGGTACCGCCGCGGAGATTAAACACCGCGTTGCCCGAGGATGAGAGCTTCACCGTGGGGATAACGCCCTCCTCCACACTGCCCCTCTCGGCCACGGTGATGTATCCGTTGCCATAGGCAGTCTTGATACGTGAGATAAGCTCCTCGGCACTCTCGTCGGCAGAGGTGGAAATAAACCCTCTCAGCCTTATATGGTCCCCAAGGCCAAAGTTTCCGCTATCCTTTGCGGTCAGGTCGCCCGTGCCCGAAAGGAAGAATACGTTCTCGTTATATCCCCCGTGAAGAAGGGACGAGAGGGGGATGATGTTGGCCGTTGAGGAGTAGTCGGAGGCCACAAGACCCAGAGCGTAGCCATCCTGGGTGAGGGTGGCAATGGCGGGGCCTACGGCAGAAAGGGAGAACACGTCCTTTTCGGCCATATCCTTAATTCCCTTAAAGGATACGCCGTCGGAAACGTCGGTATAGTAAAGCCCCGTTTTTCCCTCTCTTTCAAAGGAAAACAGGCATAGGTTCTCGGTCAGAGAG
This sequence comes from Eubacteriales bacterium, assembly GCA_045530715.1. GTDB lineage: Bacteria > Bacillota > Clostridia > Oscillospirales > UBA644 > JAZQLP01. The sequence continues at coordinate 8,398 of JAZSCR010000130.1, read as the reverse complement.
GAGAGGGAGACCCTTCTCTTGAACGAAATATCAAGGTCGTATATGTATACGGGTCTGTCCCCGTCGGTAAAGGCCGCAAGGGTCAGGGTCACGTCGGCGGCCCCGTCATCGGTGGCGCCGATATACTTGACCTCGGTGTAAAGCTCACTGCAACAAATATACTCTGCAGAGGTAAACTCAACCCCTATCTCCTTGCCCGCGGAGTTGGTATATCCGATACCGTCAAGGAAGGTGGTCATAAGCCCCTCGTCGGCAAGGGAGTTAAGGGTAAAGGTCATCTCTTCCCCCGCCTCAAGATATATGCCAACCACACAGCCCTCTCCGCCCATAAGATTCAGGGGGAGCTTCTTTGACTGGCCGTTAAAGAAGGAAATGTACTCTTCGGCTTCTAAAAATTCAAGGTATACGTAGCGGCTGTCCTTTGAGGTAAGAGAGAGGGATGAGCTACCCTCTTGGCACCTGAACATATATCTGCCCGTAAAGGGGTCGTAGCCCCCAAAGCTTCCCTGTGTAACCTTTACGTCGGCCTCGGTGAGAAGGCGGCGCTCCTCGTTATAGCTCTGGGCAAATTCGGGTCTTATCTCGGAGGATGCGTACTCCATTCGGTAGGAGAGATTTACTTCCCCGCCCTCTGTTGCCAAGGGAGTGGGGTCAAGGAACTGCTTTACAATGACCCTGCTGTCCTCGGTGAGGGTGATATTAAGTCTGCCCGTGACCGCCTCGGAGGTGGGAAGAAGCATGACCGCCTCTCCCGTCACAAAGTGGAACACGGCGTAATCGATATTTTCAAGGGTAATGTTTGCGGGCTTGTAGTAGGCGGAGGTGGTACCCGAAACCGCCTCTATCTGGCTCAGCTCCTCGGCGGGAATGACCGTTTCCGCCCAAAGAAGGTCGGGGGTGTACCCTGCGGTGGAGAAGATTGAGGAGGAGGGAATATATCTGTCCGCATAAACGGTACAGAGGTTACTCACCTCAACGGGAGCCTTAAAGCTGTCTATGTAGCCCACTTCCACCGACGCCAAGGTGAGGGTGGCGTCAAGGGAGGCTGAAAGTCTGAAATAAAGGGTGTATATCTCACCCACAAAGCTTCCGTCGGTGACGGGAACGGTAACGTATACCCAGTCTTCCCCAAGGTCAAGACTCTTTTCGGCCACGCCCTGAAGACGAATGGTGTCGTATACGGCGGAGTAGTTTACCTCAACAGAGGAAACCCCGCTGCCCTTAAGCTTTAATCTCACGCAACCAACCGCCCCTTGGGGAATTGAGGTCACGTCAATGTCCAGATCCCCCGCCCCGAAATAGGGTGAGGCACTGCCGTCTACTGTAAGCTCTGCCGCCCCGTCAACAAGCTTGAGCTTGCATCCCCCAAGTATCATCGACCAGTCGGCAAGAGTATCTTTATCGTTTATGGTAAAGGTTTTGAGGGCAACAAATTCCTCTTCCCTGCCCTGGGCGGTAAGCTCCGCCTCAAAGGCCGCCGAGGCTGCGTAGGCGGTGTTTACGGGCACCGTCCACTCTGTTCCCGAAAGGGTGAACTCTCGCCCCGAGGTTTCCATCTTCACCGTGGGAAGGGAGTGGAAAAGCACCCTGCCACTCTCGGCGCCGAAGACCTTTGAAAGATAAGGAGAGGTCTTGTCAAGCTCCAAGGACATCAGACCGTTATCAAGAAGTATAAGGCTGTCCTCAACCTTGAGGGTGGCCTTATTTTCCGAGTAGGCCGCATAGGCCAGAGTCTTGCTCCAAAGGTCGTCGGTGACAAGGTTGTCCCCCACGTCCTCCTCGGGTCGGTCGCCCCCCGTCATGAATATATAAGAAAGCACCATGGCCGCCACCATTCCCAGAATGATAACCAGCAACGTTATCACCCTCCATGGTGAACGGCGTATGGATTTTTTCCACGTTTCAGACATAGCTTTTTCCTCGTAGGATGTTAATATAAATATATTATACAATAAATGATATAATTTGTCAAGGTGCAAGAGGATAGAGCGTAGAGCATAGAGCGTAGGGACTGTCCTTATAACCTCGTTTCCTCCCGCCGCAGCGGTTACTCGCACAAAGTATTGCGAAGCTGACTTTGTGCGAAATAGAGGAGGAACTGCGGAGCGGGTGACGGTTCGGGGCAAAGCGACGAACCAAACTAGCTGCCGCTAGCGACGACTGCCCCTGGCACCTGGCCCCTGGACCCTGGCCCCTGAGTAAAATTTTTCCAATTTTTCACAATCCGTGTATTGACAAGTTCACATTTTGACGATATAATATATTACGAGATGTGATAACACATCCCACGTGTCCTTTATTGACGTATTTTTCCCAACGGTTCGGCGCCTCCGTTCGGCACGCCCGTTGGGAAAAAATCTATCCACTCACACAAAAAAAACTATCGGCAAAGGGGGAAAATATATGGCCGAAGCAAGATATTATTGGATAAAAATGCCCAAAGACTTCTTTTCTCTGCCCGCAATCAGATACATAAAAAGTCTGAAGCTGGGCGGAGATATTCTACTTCTCTATCTCCAACTGCTCACCGAAAGCACCGACAAGGGCGGCAAGCTCCGCCTAACCGACGAGCTGGCCTACACCTGGGAGAGTCTGGCCGCCACGGTGGGGATGTCCATCGACTCGGTGAGCGAAGGAATGAGGGTCCTCACCTCTCTGGGGCTGGTAAAAATCCTCCCCGACGACACCATATTTATGACCGAGCAGGAAAAACTCACGCAGAGTGAAACAAGCGACGCACAGAGAATGAGGGAAAAACGGAAGCTCGACGCTCTACAAAAACAAGCAGAACAATCTCCCAATTTATCCGAACAGAAAGGGCAAAACAAAGATTTGAAGAAGAGCTCCCGTAAAGCAAAGGGCGAACATTGTTCGGAAGTGTTCGAACAACGTTACGTAGAGAAAGAGAAAGAGATAGAGAAAGAGATAGAGATAGAGGAAAAAGAAAAGAGAAAAGAAAAATGGGCTCCGCCCCGCCCAAAGGCGAAAAGCAACAACGTTTTTCTCGATATGCTGAGAGAGGAAAGCGGCCCTTAAAAGTAACAAAGCGTTGCGCCCCGCAGGGCGCCATTGCCAAGCCCCCCTCTCGAGGGTTTGCGTTTGCGACCGCCGCCAGTGGCGGATGCAGGGAGCAATAAGCAATGGACAGCGGTCAAAATTTTGAACCGCAATCTGCGGGGATAAAATTTTGGGAACCGCAACCGGACGGATGTCACTCTTGTGACAGGGGGGGGGGAGTGAGTCCTCTATATTCTGCGCCCTACGGAAAACGACTGCTCTCTTATTCAGAATCAAAACAACAGTCGTGCCGAATATTGCGCAGAATCCTCTGTTAGCCACACCCCCCGTCGCTCTCGCGACACCCCCCGCAAGCGTGGGGCTTGGGTAGGTGACGCGAGGCAACACCTCAATTCTTAATTCAAAATTCTTAATTTTCCATCGGAGGTATAAAACAATGATAAGATACGAAAACAGATGCGTTGATTGCGCAGAAGAAATGGGCTGTATGGGGGAATCCTGCCGCTACTTGCAGGTAACGGTCACCGAGTGTGACGAATGCGGCGAGACCGACGTTACCCTCTACACCTACGACGGCCTGGACCTCTGCCCCGATTGCCTTATAAAGGCATTGGTGCAGGACGGACTTGCAGAGCCGGTAGACAGTAGACAGTGACCATCTTTGCCGAAGCCCCCCCCCTATGCCCTATTGCCCTATGCCCTATGCTCTACATTCTACGCTCTCCGCCCCTCTCCCCGCCGCAGCGGTAACTCGCACAAAGTATTGCGAAGCTGACTTTGTGCGAAATAGAGGAGGAGCTGCGGAGCGGGTGACGGTTCGGGGCAAAGCGACGAACCTAACTAGCTGCCGCCAGCGACGACTACCCCTGGCCCCTTATCGACTGAAAGGAGATAACAATGACCCGACAAGAAACCCTCAAATTACTGGCCTTAGTCAAGGTCGCCTATCCCTCGGCCTACCGAGATTGTGACAAGGACACCCTGCTGGCCACGGTAAATATGTGGCAGTCCACCTTTTCCGACCTGCCATATCCCATAATGGAAACCGCCTTTGACTCCTTTCGAAGAAGGAGCAAATTCCCGCCCACGGTGGCGGAGATATACGACGAGCTTTCGCGCATCCACTCCGCCGCCTGGGCCGACCTTAACGAGGCGGCGATCCTTGAGGACAACGACAAATTCCAAAAAGCCGCCTGCCTTATGGAAATAACCGAAGAATACCTGAAGCGGCGCAAGACCCCAACCCTGCCCTATAACGCCCTCACCGCCGCCATAATGGCAAAATCTTCTGCTGCGATGTTGACTGGAGGAGAGGAATGACCACGGCGGATGAAAGGAGAACAAACACACAATGAAATACACCGAAGCCAAAGAGCCCCGCTGCCCCTTCTATCACTGCGAACAGACCAATTCTCTCCTTTGTGAGGGACTGGCGGACAGTTCCACCCTCCACATGGTCTTCACCAACCCCCAAAAGAAAACCAACTATAAAAAAAACCACTGCAACGCCGACTATAACGCATGTCCCATAGCAAGAATATTGAAGGAGAAGTATTAATTTTCCGCCCACTTAAGGGCTTGCGTTTGCCACCGCCGAAGGGGACAAAGGCGGTGAGTTCCGCCGGGAACTCCAGCAAATGCCCCCCTCTCGAGGGGGGAGGGCCGCTGGCGGCGGGGGGGAGTGGGTTGTCTTGATTCTGCGTAAGACGGGAAACGACTGTCCTCTTATACAGAATCCCGACAGCAGTCGCACCGAATATTGCGCAGAATCCGCTGTTTGCCACTCCCCCCTGTCACGTAGGTGACATCCCCCCTCAGGAGGGGGGCATATATACCGCGTGTCAGGTGACGCGCATCACCTTGCGCTACCGCGCAGGATTTTAAATCGTCACCGTAGGTGACACAACAATTCTGCATTCTGCATTCTGCATTTTTCATTCTGCATTATTCATTCTGCCGCCAGCGACGACTAGCCCTATGCCCTATGCCCTATTGCCCTATCCCCTATCCCCTGTGCCCTATGCCCTATTGCCCTATGCCCTATTGCCCTCTTGTTACAAAAATTTCCCTTTTACCCCCTTGCATTCCGCATTTCTTTGTGATATAATAGTAAGGCTTGATATGAGTGGTCCTCTGCCTTCTCAGCATGAACGCTCACGCTTCAAGACCTAAATCTTGAGGCAATATCTCGGAAATAATAAAATTTCAGGAGGAACTGAGAATGAACAAGGCACTGCTCGATGCAATGACCAAGGACCAGCTTCGCGCTGAACCCCTCAACATCGTTGTTGGTAACGACGTTAAGGTCTACATCAAGATCAAAGAAGGTAACAAGGAAAGAATTCAGGTATTCGAAGGCACCGTAATCGCTAAGAAGCACGGCGGCATCTCCGAAACCTTTACCGTTAGACGCGTATCCTACGGCGTAGGCGTTGAAAAGGTATTCCCCATGAATTCTCCCTTTATCGAGAAGGTAGAAACCACCCGTAGAGGTAAGGTTCGCAGAGCTAAGCTTTACTATCTCCGTCAGAGAACCGGTAAGGCAGCAAAGGTTAAGGAGCTTCTCTAAGGCCTTCAGCCAACAGAATCAGTGAACAATCGGCGAGGCTACGCAGATATTTCATCGGCGTTCCCTCGCCATTTTTCTTTTAAGGGCACAACCGACAAATCCTAACCCGATTTTAAAAGGTAGATTTCCGCTTATGCGTAGTTAAAATACTCGTAAACCCACAAAACACCCATATTATATAGGTAGGTCAAATCGCTATGAACGAAAACAACACTCCTAAAAAATACACCTGGCACAAGTTCGGCAATATCTACGCAGGTATGGCCGACGTCCTTGAGGCTATCTTCGCCGCCGTGGTAATATCCATAGTCCTTCTCACTCTGGTGTTCCGCATGGGATACGTGGAGGGCGACTCTATGTTCCCCACAATGAAGTCGGGGGAAAGATACATTCTCTCTTCCGTCCTTTACGACCCCCAGCAGGGTGACGTGGTGGTATTCGCACCCGACTCCACCGTAAAGACCGACGAGCCCCTCTGGGTCAAGAGAGTTATAGCCACCGAGGGTCAGGAGGTATACATCAATCCCGATGACAACTGCGTTTACGTTGACGGCATAAAGCTTGACGAAAGCTATCTCTCTTTCGGCACCGTAACCCTGCCCAGATCCACCCCCAACCCCATCACCGTACCCGAGGGCTGCGTATATCTTATGGGCGACAACCGTTCCATGAGCCGTGACGGCAGAGATATAGGCTGCGTTGACGTCCGCAGACTTATAGGTAAGGTAATTTATAAGCTGCCTTTTTAATTTGACCTGAATCAAGGGTCCAGGGGCCAAGGTCCAATCAAGGGTCCAGGGGCCAAGGTCCAGGGGCCAGGGAAAAGCGGTATTTATTATTGTACGGCATAGTCACAAGTGCTGACGCAGATTTTGCATAGAATAATAACAACATTTGTGTTTTAGCAAGTACATCACCGCTGACGCAGGTAACTGAACCGAGGGAACGAAAGAGAGAGTGTAAATATGAGTTTAAAAAGCCATAGAGAACTGGCATATTGGCAGAAAAGTATGGATTTGGTTACGGATATTTACGTCCTTACTTCAAAACTGCCTAAAGATGAAGCATTTGCTCTTTGTTCTCAAATGAGAAGAGCCGCCGTATCAATACCTTCCAATATAGCAGAAGGATATGAACGAAATTCCGTAAAAGACTATATAAAATTCCTATATATTGCCCTGGGTTCAAATGCTGAACTACAAACTCAACTTGAAATATGTGTCAGGGTAAATTATTTTAGCAAGGAAGAAATAAAAAATATTTTTACGATTTCTAAAGAAATATCTAAAATGATTTCATCTACAATAGATTCTTTGCAAAAGAAACTAACGAACTGATTTTTATTTTATTACCTTATTATACTGTAATAAATCTGCGTAAGCACCCATGTTTATGCCTTAAAATCACTTCCTTATCTCCCTGGCCGACGGCGGAGATATATTATAGAATACAGAGCAGTACAGTGCCCGCCGCCTAAATTCAAAGCCGTTGCCGTCTTTGAATTTTTCTCGTGCAGAATAAAGAACTGGTCCATGGACCCTGGCCCCTTCCTATTCTGCATAAAATCTGCGTCAGCACCAGTGACTACACTTTACAATCACTTCCTTTTCTCCCTGGCCCCTGTCCCCTGGACCCTGGCCCCTTTTTGTCGACTGAAAGGAGACAAAAACATGAGCAACATACATTGGTATCCCGGTCATATGACCAAGGCCCGCCGAATGATAGAGGCGGTTATAGGCGACATCGACGTCGTGGCCGAGCTTGTGGACGCAAGAATCCCCTTGGCCTCAAAAAACCCCGACATTGAGCGAATAATTGCAAACAAGCCCAAGATTCTTATTCTTAATAAGGCCGACCTTGCAAACCCTGCCGCCACCAAAAGGTGGGCGGCTTATTACCGCAAAAAGGGGTATCACGTCATCTCCCTCAACAGCCTCCGCCTTGACACCAAGGTCTTCTTTAACGCCATTGACGAGGTGACCAAGGAGAAGGCCGCCCGTGACGCCCGTCGCGGTATTAAAAACAGAATGATAAAAATAATGCTTCTGGGTATCCCCAACGTGGGCAAGTCCACCCTTATCAACTCCCTCAGCGGAGAAAAGAGGGCAAAGACGGGCGACCGCCCCGGCGTTACCCGAGGAAAGCAATGGATAACCCTTAAAAACGGCGCTATGCTCCTTGATATGCCCGGCATACTCTGGCCCCGACTTGACAATCAGCACGCCGCCCTCAATCTGGCAATCACCGGCGCTATTAAAAACGAGGTTCTCGACATCGAGGACATCGCCGCCAAGTTCCTTTCTATAATGAAGGACGGCTACGAGGCCGAGCTCTGCACCAGATATAAGCTCACCCCTCCCCTGCCCGACGACCCCAGAGAGCTTCTCGGCCTTATAGGTAAAAAGAGGGGCTTTATAGTCAGCGGCGGAGAGATCGACTACGAGCGCGCCGCCATTATCCTTATCGACGAGTTCCGCGGCGGCAAGATCGGCCGCATCACCCTTGACAGAGCCGACCTTATAGAGAGGGTTTCGGCTGATAAGGTTCAGAAGAAGCAGGCGGAAGAAGAAAACTAATCCTGCAGTAGGCGGATTTTACTTTTTTTTAGGGGCCAGGGGCCAAGGTCCAGGGGCCAGGGATAAGCGGTAGGATTATTGTAAAACAAATACACTACCGCTATCGCAGACTTTACTCTAAATAATAACGACACTTGTGTTTTAGAAATCACAGCACTGCCGAAGGCAAAGCGTTGCGCCCCGCAGGGCGCCGTTTCCAAGCCCCCCTCTCGAGGGGGGATGTCACCTTCGTGAC
>JAZSCR010000190.1:0-6454 GCA_045530715.1 Eubacteriales bacterium | reverse complement strand
TCTATATCAGCAAACACCTCTCCGCAGAAGGGGTCAAGCTTTGCCTCGGTATATCGGGGCGCAGCATAGGCCATATCGCGGGAATAATGTTTACCAAAGTTACCCTTTGAATCAATAAAGGGTTTTATAAGTGCGTCGTGTCCCCTTGCAAGACGAACCATTGTTTCGTAAATGGCGGCGTCACCGTGGGGATTGAGCTTCATGGTCTGACCAACGATATTGGCAGACTTGGTCTTTGCACCGTTGAGAAGGCCCATTTTATACATGGTATAAAGGAGCTTTCTGTGAGAGGGCTTAAAACCGTCTATTTCGGGAATAGCTCTGGCTATGATAACGTTCATAGCGTAGGGCATAAAGTTCTCTTCAAGGGTCTGGGTTATGGGAACCGCCTTGGTGAATTTTTCTGACATCGCTATTTCCTTTCTTAAATATCGGCAAGGTCGAGGAACTTATTGCCGTTTTCGGCAATATATTCCTTACGGCCGGGCAGGTCGTTGCCGAGGAATACGTCAAAGCAACGGGCGGTAATCTCCGCCTCCTCGGGGGTAACGGAAATAAGACGTCTTGTTTCGGGCGCCATGGTGGTCAGACGCATCATATCGGGCTCGTTTTCACCAAGACCCTTAGAGCGCTGAACGGAGTATTTACCCTTGATATCGGCAACGATATCGTTCTTTTCCTTATCGGTGTAAGCAAAGAGGGTCTTATCCTTTGTGGTTATCTCGTAAAGAGGAGATTCGGCAATAAACACCTTATGCTCCTTAATAAGGGTGGGCATAAGTCTGTATATCATGGCAAGGATAAGGGTTCTGATATGATATCCGGCCACGTCGGGGTCGCTACAGATGACCACCTTGGTGAACTTCAGATTATTGATATTGAATTCGGCAAGGTTCTTATTACCCTTGGCGGATATTTCCACGCCACAGCCCAAAATCTTGATTATATCGGTAATTATCTGATTCTTAAATATCTGATTGTAGTCGGCGGTAAGACAGTTGAGTATCTTACCTCTTACGGGGATAACTGCCTGGAACTCGGCATCACGGGCAAGCTTTACAGAGCCCAACGCAGAGTCACCCTCCACTATATAAAGCTCACGGCGGGAAACGTCACGGGTACGGCAGTCAACAAATTTTTCAACTCTGTTGGCGATATCAACCTCGGCAGTAAGCTTCTTTTTAATGTTAAGACGGGTCTTTTCGGCGTTTTCACGGCTACGCTTGTTTATGAGCACCTGCTCCATTATCTTGTCGGCTTCCTGCTTATGCTCAATAAAGAATACCTCAAGATTATGACGGAGAAACTCGGTCATACATTCCTGGATAAACTTATTATTTATAGCCTTTTTGGTCTGGTTTGCATAGGAAACCACGGTGGAACGGTTGTTTGAAATGAATATGAGGCAGTCCTCAATATCCTGGAAGGTTATCTTCTGCTCGTTTTTGGTATATTTGCCGTTTGATTTAATATAAGCGTCAATGGCGGACACGAAGGCAGACCTTACGGCCTTATCGGGAGAGCCGCCGTGCTCCAAAAACGAAGAGTTATGGTAATGCTCTATGAGATTTACTTTATTTGAGAAAGAGAAGGAAACGCTTAACTGAACCTTGTACTCGGGCTTGTCTTCCCTATCGCGGCCTTTTCTTTCGCCGCTCCAGAATACGGGCTCGCAAAGAACATCCTCCCCTGCTATTTCGCGGAGATAATCCACTATGCCGTTGGCGTAGTAGAAGGTGTCTTTTACGGTGGAGCCGTCGGCCTTTTCGTAATTGAGCTTGAGGGTCAGGCCGCCGTTTACAACGGCCTGCTTTTTCATAACCTCACGGAAATATTCAAGGGGCATAACGATATCGGTAAATACCTCAATATCGGGGCGCCACTTTATACGGGTACCGCTTTTATGGGTATCGGGAGTCTTTTCAAGCTGCTTATCTTTGCTTCTCTGCGCAGGCTTACCCTTCTTAAAGTGAAGGTTATACCTATACTGCCCCGAATACACCTCCGCATCCATATATTCGGATGCGTACTGGGTGGCGCAAAGGCCAAGACCGTTAAGGCCCAGGGAGAACTCGTAGGCGGTGGAATCGTTTTTATCGTACTTACCGCCCGCATACATTTCGCAGAAAAGAAGCTCCCAGTTGTAGGCCTTCTCCTTTTCGTTGTAGTCTACGGGGATACCTCTACCCTCGTCGATGACTTCAACGGAATTGTCCTTGTAATAGTTTACGGTTATGGTCTTACCGTGGCCTTCCTTAAACTCGTCGACGGAGTTGGAGAGTATTTCAAAAAACGAATGGCAGCAGCCGTCAAGTCCGTCAGAGCCGAATATTACGGCGGGACGGAGACGGACTCGGTCAGCGCCCTTCAGGGATATTATACTGTCGTTATCGTACTGCTTGTCCTGTTTCATGCTGTTTCCTTTAAAAGATATTTGCTGAAGTAAAAATTACTTGGTGAAGTAGTCAACGCCCGCGCCGAAGAGATCCATAAAGTGAGCGCCGGGAACGTTCTTGTAAAGATCGTCGCCGAATCTTTCGGAGTGAGCCATCTTACCCATGATTCTGCCGTCGGGAGAAAGAAGACCTTCAATACCGTGGTAGGAACCGTTGGGGTTAGCGTCGGTATGGGGAGCGACCTTGCCGAACTCGTCAACGTACTGAGTAGCAACCTGGCCGTTAGCCATAAGGTTTGCAAGGATCTCGTCGGAGGCGCAAACCAGACGGCCTTCGCCGTGGGAAATGGGAACGGAGTAGATCTCGCCAACCTGACATCTGGAGAGCCAGGGAGATTTTGCGGAGGAGATCACGGTATCAACGAGGTTAGAACGGTGTCTGCCGATGGTGTTAAAGGTAAGGGTGGGAGCCTCGGGTGTGGGGTCACATATCTTACCGTAGGGCAGGAGTCCAAGCTTAATAAGAGCCTGGAAGCCGTTACAGATACCGAGAATAAGACCGTCTCTGTTTTCGTAGAGCTCGGTTACAGCCTCGGCAATACGGGGATTTCTGAAGAAGGTTGCGATAAGCTTACCGGAGCCTTCGGGTTCGTCACCGCCGGAGAATCCGCCGGGGAACATGATTATCTGAGCTCTCTTTATAGCCTCTGCAACAGCGGTAACGCTTTCGGTTACTGCGGCGGGGGTAAGGTCTCTTACAACGATTATTTCAGACTCGGCGCCTGCCTTTTCAAAGGCCTTTGCGGAGTCATATTCGCAGTTGGTACCCATAAATACGGGGATAAGAACTCTGGGCTTTGCAACCTTGATTGCGGGAGCGCAGGAGTGCTTTTCGGTATAAGCAAGGGGCTTTTCTTCACTTCCGTAGGGAGCTGCCTTGGTGGGGAATATTCCTTCAAGGGGCTTTTCCCATTCGCTAATAAGGGCTTCAAGGTCAGCCTTTTCGGAGCCGAGGGTGATGTTTCTTTCAGCCTTGGTCTTACCGATATTTACTTCACATTCACAGGCAGAGCCTTCGAATACGAAACCGGTTACGGGACGGAAAGCGTCGAAGCCTTCGTTAAAATCAAAGCCTATCTTGTTACCTACAGCCATCTTGAATACAGCCTCTGCGGGAGAGGTGTTTACCATAGGCCAGCAAGCGGTAATCTTGCCTGCCTTGATAGCGGCGGTTATCTTGGAGTATACCTTCTTAAGTCTTTCATAACAAGGAACGCCGTATTCATCGGTTTCAATGGCAATCATATTAACGTCGCTACCTACAGCCTTGAACTCGGGAGAAATGAGCCCTGAAGCATCTGCAGCGGAAACCGCAAAGGAGCAGAGTGTGGGAGGAACGTCGATATTTTCAAAGGTACCGGACATGGAGTCCTTACCGCCTATGGAAGCGGCGGAAAGCTGAAGCTGGGCCTTAAGAGCGCCGAGAAGGGCGGCCAGAGGCTTGCCGTAGCGGTACTTGTCGGCATTGGGCTTTTCAAAGTATTCCTGGAAGGTAAGCCATACCTTTTCGTGAGAACAGCCTGCGGCAACAAGCTTGGAAACGGAGGCTATAACTGCCGCCTGAGCGCCATGGAAGGGGCTCTTTTCAAGAACGGCGGGGTCGCAACCGTAAGCCATAACGGAAGCGGTAAGGCTGTCTGCAACCTTGCCCTCGTGTCTGAACACGGGAAGCTTTGCGGCCATAACGTTGGAGGGAGTAAGCTGATACTTACCGCCGTAGGGCACGAATACGGAAGCAGCGCCTATGGAAGAGTCGAATCTTTCGGTAAGTCCTCTCTTGGAGCAAACGTTAAGGGAGGATACAAGGTCTGTATATTCGGTTACAAAATCTTTATTTTCAAGGGTCTTTACGGTGTGTGCGGGAGCCTTTACGGCAACGTCAACGCTTCTCTTTGCGCCGTTGGAGTTAAGGAATTCACGGGAAACGTTTACTATTTCGCCGCCTCGCCAGAGCATTACCATTCTGGGCTCCTCGGTAACTACGGCAACTATTTCACCGCGGAGGTTTTCAGCGTTAGCTGCAGCAAGGAACTTATCAACGTCCCCTCTTTCAACAACAACTGCCATTCTCTCCTGAGATTCGGAGATTGCAAGCTCGGTACCGTCAAGGCCGTCGTACTTCTTGTATACCTTGTCAAGGTCAATTCTCAGACCGTCTGCAAGTTCGCCTACGGCAACGGAAACGCCGCCTGCACCAAAGTCGTTACATCTCTTGATAAGACGGGTAACCTCGGGGTTTCTGAATAGACGCTGGAGCTTTCTTTCCTCAGGGGGATTACCCTTCTGAACCTCTGCACCGCACTCGTTGATACTGTCAAGGGTGTGGGACTTGGAGGAGCCGGTAGCACCGCCGCATCCGTCACGGCCGGTAGCACCGCCAAGAAGGATTACAACGTCGCCGGGAGCGGGAACCTCACGTCTTACGTTAGCTTCGGGACACGCGCCTACAACGGCACCTATTTCCATACGCTTTGCGGCGTAGCCCTCGTGGTAGAGCTCATCTACAAGGCCGGTTGCAAGACCGATCTGGTTACCGTAGGAGGAATAACCGGCGGCAGCGGTGGTGGTTATCTTATACTGGGGCAGTTTGCCCTTAATGGTGTCTTTATAGCTTCTTCTGGGGTCAGCGGCACCGGTTACACGCATAGCCTGGTAAACGTAGCTTCTGCCCGAAAGGGGGTCACGGATAGCGCCGCCAAGACAGGTGGCCGCACCGCCGAAGGGTTCGATTTCGGTGGGGTGGTTGTGGGTTTCGTTTTTAAACATAAGGAGCCAGGGCTCGGTCTTTATCTCGCCGTCCTTGTCCTTTATCTTTGCGGTTATTTTTACGGAACAAGCGTTAATTTCTTCAGACTCGTCCATATCGGTGAGAAGGCCTCTTCTCTTAAGGGTCTTTGCGCCGATGGTAGCAACGTCCATAAGGGTGATGGGCTTCTTTATGCCAAGCTCCTCACGGAGAGCCAGATATTCTTCGTATTCAGCTCTTATCTCATCGTCTTCTATTTCAATATTCTTAAGCTCGGTAAGGAAGGTGGTGTGACGGCAATGGTCAGACCAATAGGTATCAAGGATACGAAGCTCGGTAATGGTGGGGTCACGCTTTTCGGTATCCTTGAAGTAATTACGGAGAAATTCAAGGTCGTTGAGGTCCATAGCAAGGGAGTATTCCTTGAGAGTTTCGGCAAGCTCTTCCCTGCTCTGACCGATAAAGCCCTCAAGCACCTTTACGGGAGGAGGTGTGGGAGATTCTCTCTTGAGAGTTTTGGGGTCGTTAAGGTCAGCCTGACGGCACTCAACGGGGTTGATAAGATACTTGTCTATGGCGGCGGCCTCTTCCTCGGTCATCTTGCCGTAGAAGCAGTAGATCTTGGAGCAGAGCACGGTGGGGCGCTCCTCTTCGGTAAGAAGGCCTATACATATTTCTGCGGAAGCGGCTCTGGCATCAAACTGACCGGGAAGATATTCTACGGCCAGGATATGGTCTGCATCAGAGGGAACGTCCTCAAGAAGAAGGTCAACGGGAGGCTCGGAAAGAATGGTATTACGAACCTTCTCTATGTACTTTTCATTGAGTCCTTCAACGTAATAACGGTTAATAAGTCTTACGCTTTCAAGGGATTTGATATCAAGGTTTTTGCGGATATCAGACAGAGTTTTTTCAGCGTCAACGGCAAACTGAGGTCTTTTTTCAACAAGAACTTTGTAGATCATCGTTTTTCTCCTGAACTTTATTTTAAGGCTGTTTTTTTAGTGTTTTGCAATCTCGTGTATTCACTTTTCTTGACTTGAAAAAGGAATAAACGAGACCGCAAAGCAGGCTCATTTTGCAACACTTCGCAGGCGATAAGATAAATCGCCTGCGAATATGGAGCAATAAAAATAATTATTTGCAGAGGGTCTTTCCGGTGCTGTGGAGGTCGTTACAAGCCTCAACAACTCTCTCTACGATGCCCATTTCACCCTGCTTGAGGTAGGAACGGGGGTCGTAAAGCTTCTTAA
>JAZSCR010000032.1:0-5492 GCA_045530715.1 Eubacteriales bacterium | reverse complement strand
CTTCTCCCCTCCTTTGCTGACAGCGATAAGGAGCTCATAAAAGCCGTAGTTAAAAACTACAAAGAAATCGACGTTTGGAAATCCACTCCCGTGATGCTGGAGGAGGACTATGAAAGATTAATAGACGTTATTACCGAAGCGGGCATCATCACATCTGCGCCCGACTTTGAGAAAATCATAGATAACAGCATCGCCGAAAGAGTTTCCTCCTCAAAATAAATATTCCACAGAGGAGGCAGAACATGAACGACGTGCCAAAAACGGAAATCTATCCGGTAGAATTTATTAACGTATCAAAAATATACCACACAAAGCAGGACGAAACATTTGCCTTAAAGGATATGACTTTTTCCGTCCCCCGTAACAGCTTTACGGCCATAGTTGGCCCTTCGGGTTGCGGCAAATCCACCGTTCTTTCTCTTATTGCAGGGCTTATTCCACCTTCCTCTGGAGAAGTAAAGGTAATGGGAGAAACAGTGACGGATAAAATTGGTGACCGAGTGGGCTATATGCTCCAACACGACCACCTTTTTCCCTGGAGAGACGTGCTTGGCAACGTAACGTTAGGGCTTGAATTAAAAAACAAAAAGACCAAGGAGCGTGTTGGAGAGCTCATTGCTATGTTGGAGCAATACGGCCTTAAGGACTTTATTCATACCTCTCCGAGAAATCTATCGGGAGGTATGAGACAAAGGGTTGCTCTCATAAGAACCTTGGCATTGGAGCCCGATATATTGCTCCTTGACGAACCCTTCAGCGCCCTTGACTATCAAACCAGAATAAGCGTATCGGACGATATTTCAAAGATAATCAAAAGTAGAAATAAGACCGCCATACTGGTTACCCACGATATATCGGAGGCCATATCCTTGGCAGATCGGGTGCTAATACTGACTCCCCGTCCGGGAACCATAAAAAAAGCAGTGGATATTTCCCTTACGGCGGCCAGCGACGACGTTACGGATAAAAGGTTAGCACCTGAATTCGGCGTGTATTTTAACCGAATATGGAAGGAGTTAAACGAAAATGAGGAAGAAGAAAACACCTGAAAAGAAAATGTCCCAAGCCCACCTGGCATACCTGAAAAACATGCGTAAACAAAAGATTTTTGTTTCTCTCTCAAGGGGCTGTGTTCTTATACTTTTCTTTGCGCTATGGGAAATTGCCGCCCAAACAAAGCTCATTGACCCATTTATATTCTCTTCTCCCACAAGGTCGGTGTCGGTTATATACAGATTAGTGGCCGACGGCTCAATCTGGCTCCATATAGGAGTAACGGTAGCAGAGACCTTTATCGGCTTTATAGCAGGTACGCTGTTGGGAGTAGCCGTAGCCATACTGTTATGGTACTGTCCTACGGCAAGAGAAATAGCAGACCCATATCTGGTAGTCCTGAACGGACTGCCCAAAATCGCCCTCGGCCCGGTTATAATAGTCTGGGTAGGCTCTGGTATGTCGGCCATAATCACCGTTACCCTTTTGGTTTCCGTTATAGTAACGGTAATAGGTGTTCTAACAGGATTTACCGAAACTGACGAAGAGAAATTACTTTTAATGAGAACCTTCGGAGCAACGAAAACCCAAACCTTTATGAAAGTAGTATTCCCTTCATCTCTTCCAACCACAATGTCAGTACTGAAAATAAACGTAGGAATGACCTGGGTTGGCGTTATAGTGGGAGAATTTTTGACCTCAAAGGCAGGAATAGGCTACCTTATCGTATACGGAGGTCAGGTATTCAGAATGGACCTTGTAATGGCAGGTGTCCTTATCCTCTGTTTACTTGCAGGAATAATGTATTACGGTGTGGCCGCTTCCGAAAAATTTATAAGCAGAAAAATGGCCGATTAGACCTGTGGAGCAGACAAAAGTCTGCTCCATTTTTTACAATATTTTATATACCTTTTCTTTACGGTATTTTCGCAAAAAAGTCAAAAAAAACCTATTGACAAATATAGGAAGTAGTGGTATAATATTATGCAGTTAGCAAAGGCTAACCAGTAAAGATTAAGTAACTAATTCCAGCATCTTATAGGAGATCCTTTATGAATTTAAGAAACGCAGAAGAAGGAAAAGAATATATCGTTCAGCGGATTGAAACCAATGACGAAGAGCTTGATGCTTTTCTTTTCTCTTTGGGTTGTTACAGCGGCGAGCCCATTACGGTAATTTCCCAGGTAAAGGGCGGCTGTATCGTTTCTATTAAAGACGGTAGATATAGCATAGACACTCAATTGGCGGAGGCTATTATCATTTAATACAAAAGCAGTCCGCCGATTACTTTTTACCGTACAGTTAGCGGTGTCTAACCACATATTATATCAATATCCTATTTTAAATAGATCCCCAGGAGGAATAAAAATGAGAATTGCTTTGACAGGCAATCCAAACAGCGGTAAAACCACTATGTTTAACGCTCTCACCGGAAGTAGTGAGAAGGTTGGCAACTGGGCAGGCGTTACCGTTGAAAAGAAAGAACGCGCCATAAAAAAAAGATATGCTAACGGAATATCGGAACTTATTGCAGTAGACCTTCCCGGCGCATACTCTATGTCCCCTTTTACGTCTGAAGAAAGTATTGCAAGCGATTACGTTAAGAACGAAGCTCCCGACGTTATCATAAATATCGTAGACGCTACGAATCTCAGCCGAAGCTTGTTTTTTACAACCCAACTTCTCGAACTTGGTATTCCCGTGGTCGTAGCCCTTAACAAGGCAGATATTAACAAGAAAAAGAATACTAAAATAGACACCGAAAAACTATCAAAAGCTCTCCGCTGTCCCGTGCTTGATACGGTATCAACGTCTGCAAGAGGCCTGAGAGAGGTAATTAAAGCCGCTATGGAGCGTGTAGGAAAATTCCAAGAAGCACCCTATATTCAAGAGGATATAGACCTTACGGATAAGCAGGCGGTAGTGGAAGCGGACAAAAAAAGATTTGATTTTGTTGATTCCATAGTATTGAAGGTTGAAACGAGAAAAGTACTGACAAATCAGAAGAATTTCCAGGATAAGATAGATGCAGTGCTTACAAATAAGTGGGTAGGACTTCCCATTTTTGCCATTGTAATGTTTGCCGTATTCTGGATTTCACAAAGTGGCCCCTCCGTTTGGGTTGCAGACTGGCTTGTTGGAATTCTTGAAGGACTTCAGACAAAAATTGCGGAAGCTATTAACAGCGACTCCATTTGGTCAGCAATGCTGGTAGACGGCATTATCGGAGGTTTTATTGCGATAGTAGGCTTCCTCCCTCTGGTAATGGTAATGTATTTCCTTATTGCCTTGCTTGAAGACTGCGGATATATGGCTCGCGCAACAGTGGTTCTTGACCCCATATTCAAAAGAGTCGGCCTTTCAGGCAAGTCCATTATCCCTTTTATCGTTGGTACAGGATGTGCGGTTCCCGGCGTTATGGCTTGCCGTACTATTCGCGACGAGCGTGAAAAACGAGCTGCCGCTATGCTGGCACCCTTTATGCCCTGCGGAGCAAAACTACCCGTTATCACCCTCTTTGCCGGAGCATTTTTCGCGAACTCCGCCTGGGTTGGTGCCTCAATGTATTTTGTAGCCATTGTTATAATTTTCCTTTGCGCCCTACTGATAAATAAGCTGACGGGAAATAAGGCAAAAAAATCCTTCTTTATTATAGAATTACCCGAATACAAGTTCCCCAGCCTTTGGAAGGCCTTCCTTTCAATGTGTCAGCGCGGCTGGTCGTACATAGTAAAAGCAGGTACCGTAATCCTTGTTTGTAACTTTGTAGTACAGATAATGCAGACCTTTAATTGGAATTTCCAAATAGCAGAGGATGCAAGCACTTCCATTCTTGCAACGGTAGCATTCCCCTTCTCCTATCTTTTCGCCCCCATAATCGGCGTAGTGGCTTGGCAATTTGCCGCCGCAACAATTAACGGTTTTATTGCAAAGGAAAATGTAGTCGGTACTCTTGCCGTTTGTTTTGGAATAGCAAATCTCTTTAATCTTGACGAGCTGGAGATGATTGCAGGGCAGGAAACTCTTATAGCCGACACCTTTGGTATTTCATCGGTTGGCGCCCTCGCATTCCTTACCTTTAATCTTTTCTCTCCCCCCTGCTTTGCTGCTATCGGAGCTATGAACTCTGAAATAAAGAGCAAAAAATGGTTATTTGCAGGCATCGGGTTACAGTTATCAGTAGGATACACCGCCGGCTTTTTAGTATTTTTCTTCGGTACTGTAATCACCGGAGGAGACCTTGGTCCTGCGTGGATGCCTATTCTCGGTTGGGCTGTAGTAGCCGCTATAGCAACGGTATTTGCTATACTCATTGCAAAAAAGGATAAACAGCTTAAAGAAGATACTCTTACATTAAAAACCTCTAAAAAAACCCCTTCTAAAGTTTAAGGGAGGTTCGTATATGCAGTTTACAGACATTATCGTAATAGCAATAATCGGCCTTATTATCGGCGGAGCAATCGTATATATAGTAAAAGCCAAAAAGAAAGGCAAGAAATGTATAGGTTGCCCGTATGCAGGTTCCTGCAGCACTAGGAGCTGTGAAGGAACAAATAGCGAAAGTTCGGTTGATTAAAAATAAAAAAACAAGAAGCCCCACGGCTAAAAGCCGTGGGGCTGATTTTATTACGTTTTAATCAGAGGGGCTGGTTATAATACTTTACGTACCAAATAGCCGTAAAGATAACACCAAGCCCAAAGAAAACCAAGCCTGTTACCAAAATACAAGGGTTGCTTGATTTTTTTTGTTCCTTAAGTATTCTTTCACGGTAATCGCGATACACCTCGTGCTTCGCTCTTCCGCCGGGAATGAATGCCAGAAATACGTTTCTTAAAACGAATCTGATACCAATCAAACCACCTTCTCCGCTAATGAACATCATTCCTGCAAAAAGCAAGAACATAAGTCCCGAAACTGTAAAGCCGTCGGATAAAATCTGAATATTTACCGCAATACTGTCGGTAAAAAAGCCTTTTATCCAGAATACGCCAACAGTCATGAGAGAAGCAATAGCAAAACAAACGCCGTATTTAATTAATAAAGATTTGTTTTCCTGTTTCATTGGCATTAAACCGTCCGTTTATTATTTCACAGCTTCCTTATACTGCTTTTCCTCAACGTCGTTACAATATACGAAATGTCCGGGAGTGATCTCGCGGAAAGAGGGCTTATCTACAGAATAGTCGTGAGATGCGAGAGGATTGTAGGAAATTCTCGTACGCTGCTTTTCGTATACGGGGTCAGGCAGAGGAATTGCCGACAGCAGGGATTTGGTGTAGGGATGCAAGGGATTCTTGAACAGCTCGTCAGAATCAGCAAGCTCTACCATCTTACCAAAGTACATAACGCCGATTCTGTCAGAGAAGTATTTAACTACAGACAAGTCGTGAGCGATAAACATAATGGTAAGGCCCATACGATCCCTGAGGTCGTTAAGGAGGTTGATTACCTGAGCCTGAATGGATACGTCAAGAGCCGAGATAGGTTCGTCAGCAAT
>JAZSCR010000029.1:0-8219 GCA_045530715.1 Eubacteriales bacterium | reverse complement strand
CTCTGCGGGGAGCATATCGCCGTCCTTTATGCAAGGCACCTTGCACATACCCAGAATGTCGCAAGCGTAAATACCCGCGTCGTAGCATCGCTGGAGATATCCGTTATCCTTTTCGTGGATATCCTTCTTTTCAGCGTTGCCGCCGTATCTCTCTTCCATCTTCTTTACGGATATCTGAGGGGGAACGTCAAGATAGAATATCATATCGGGCATGGGGATACCCAGTTTGCCGAATTCAAGGTCGTAAAGCCACTCTATAAAGGGAGGCCTTTGCTCCAGAGAAAGCTTTGAGGACTGATGAATTATATTTGACACGGTGTATCTGTCGGCAAGGATGAGCTTGTCCTCTTTATAGGCGCTCTCCCAGCTTTTTTTGTAGGAAGCGTAGCGGTCTATGGCGTAAAAGGAGGAGGCGGCGTAGGCGTTTACGTCGTCAGGATGAGAACCAAGCTCGCCGTTAAGGTACATTCTTACGGGGCCTGAAGAAAGGTCCTCGTATACGGGGAACTTAAGGGTCACCACTTCCCTGCCCTCGGATTCAAATCTCTCTTTTAACATTCTAAGCTGGGTAGACTTGCCGCTGCCGTCAATACCCTCTATTATGAATAGACTCATTATTCTTCACCGTTACGCATTTTTGCGTACTTTTCTCTCATTTGTAGCATCTTTCCGCAGGTCATCTTACCTTCGGGACAGGGTTCGCAGATGCAGGAAGGACCCGCCTTGTTAAAGAGGTCGGGAGCGACTTCAAGACAAAGCTTGAGCATATCCTCAGCAAGGGCTCTTATCTCCCACTGTGCTCTGTTGCAGCAACGGTGAGCAAAGAAATTCATAAGGCTTCTGGCGTTCATGGTAAGAACCATCTTGGTTGCCGCGCCGTTGGGAAGAACGAATCTTGCATCCTCTAAAACGGCCTTTTCAGCCTTCTTGTACTGCTCTTCGGTGGGGTTTTCGCCGAACATCTGGACAGCTTCCTTATCTGCAAGAAGCTTTGCAAGACGGTCGTAGGTCTCCTGGGCGTGAGCCATATACTGGTCGTATATTTCAAGAGCCTCGGGAATAGCCTCAATTCTGGGAGGAGTAATAAAGTCAAACTGGCTTGACTTTACGTATCTCTGACTCTGAACGCTGAAGGATGCGATCCTATGTCTGGTTATCTGGGCAAGGAGAGCGCGAGAAACGTTCTCAATACCGAAGGTGAACACGGCGTGCTCGATGGGGCTTTCGTGACCCATTTCAACAAGCATATTGATAAAGCTCTTTATCTTCTCTTCGGACTGTTTTTCAACGAGGGCTTCAATATCCGACGACGAATAGCAGAGCTTTGCGGCCGAAGCCACCACTCTCTGGGGGTCGTAGGTAGTGGATAAAAGGAAAACCTTGGCTCTTCCGATTCTTTCTGACATAGGGGATTACCGACCTTTCGTTTGCAAGTACACACTTGCAGTATATTATTTTAATTATATCATATATTGTCTGAAAATGCAAGAGAAAAATAAAAAAAACACGGCCGTAAAACCGTCTTTTGGGATTATTTTTCTTCATAGACTTTTCTGCCCTTGGGGAATTCCTTCCACCCGTCTATCTCGGAGCGTTGCAAAGCGCCATAAAGACGCTGCTTGAGTCCCGGATAGTCCTTTTCAAGGGACGAGATAAGGTCCTTTATTTCGGTGCGCTCGGTGTGTCCGTCCGCGGGGCAGGGGTTGTGCATAACGGGTATGCCAAGCCTGTTTACCGCGTTCTTTACGTCCCTTTCGGAAACGTATATCATGGGGCGGATTACAGTGACATCCTTTCTGTCAAGGTAGGTAACGGGGCGGTAGCACCCTATTCTCCCCTCAAAAAAGAGGTTCATCACAAAGGTTTCCACCGCGTCATCGCCATGGTGCCCGAGGGCTATTTTGCGTATACCCTCCTCAATGGCGGCGTCGTGAAGGGCGCCCCTTCTCATCTTGGCACAAAGGGAGCAGGGATTTGACTCCTTGCGGATATTGAAGATAATATCGTGGATCTGTGTGGGAACTATCTTAAGGTCTATCCCCTCTTCTTTTGCGTAGGCGGCCACCTCAGAGGGGTCGGCGCCGGGAGTGCCCAGACTGAGCATTATCCCCTGCACGGTAAAGTTTTGGGGGTGAAAGCGGGAAAGGCGGTTGAGGGCGGTAAGAAGGAGCATTGAGTCCTTTCCTCCCGAAACGCCAACGGCAACACGCTCGTTTTTGGCTATCATACCGTAGTCGTCCACGGCTCTGCGAATAGCACCAACTAATTTCTCCACAATATCCCTTCTTTCATCAGATATTAAAAAGGGATGCCGCGGAAAACCGTGGGCATCCCAATTTTTCAATTAAAGAGCAGCCTTTGCCTGTTCAACAAGGGATGCGAAAGCAGCGGCATCGGAAACAGCGAGCTCAGCGAGCATCTTTCTGTTGAGGTCGATACCAGCCTTCTTAAGGCCGTACATGAAACGGGAGTAGTTGATACCGTTTACTTTGCACTGTGCGGAGATTCTTGCAATCCAGATGGAACGGAAATCTCTCTTCTTAAGCTTTCTGCCTACGTAAGCGTAGGTAAGGGACTTCATAACTGCTTCGTTAGCAGTCTTGAAGAGCTTGGACTTGCCACCGAAGTAGCCCTTCGCAAGCTTTAATACTTTCTTATGTCTCTTATGGGTCATCATGGCCCCTTTAACTCTTGCCATCTTCTGTGTCCTCTTCTTTCTTATTTAGCGTAGGGAAGCAATCTCTTAACGGTAGGTGCATTGGCAGGAGATGCCATGTAAGCCTTGCGGAGGCCTCTCTTATGCTTGGTGGTCTTCTTGGTGAGTATATGTCTTCTCTTTGCGTGGTTGATCTTAACCTTGCCGCCTGCGGTTATGGAAAATCTCTTTGCGGCTCCTCTGTGGGTCTTAAGTTTAGGCATCGCTATTTCTCCTTTATTTATTGGCTGCGTTTTTTATTTAGCAGCGGGTTTGGGTTCAATCATCATAACAAGACTTCTGCCTTCCATCTTGGAGGGCTTGGGTATAACGCCAACCTCGGAACAAGCCTCTGCAAAACGGGTCATAAGCTCGGTACCCAGCTCAGGACGGGTAATTTCCCTACCCCTGAAGCGAATAACAACCTTTACCTTGTCACCGCCTGCAAGGAACTTCTTTGCATGGTTAGCCTTAGTGTTGAAGTCGTTGGTTTCGATCCTTATAGAAAGCTGAACTTCCTTGACGGAAATGGTCTTCTGCTTTTTCTTGGCTTCCTTTTCTCTCTTGGACTGCTCAAAGACGTACTTCCTGTAATCCATTATACGGCATACGGGAGGGGTAGCCTGAGGAGCTATCTTAACGAGGTCAAGGCCCTTGTTTATGGCCATCTTCTGCGCATCCTTTGCGCTGAAAATACCAAGCTGAGTACCGTCGTCGTCAATCAGTCTGATCTGGGGATCTCTGATGGCTTCATTTAACTCAAAACCGTTGTCTTTAATAAAAAACACCTCCGATTAATTATGCGGATGATCCGCTTTACGGCTGTCGCCGTGAAATTTTTGCATAAAGAAAAAGTGATCAACACCGTTAATCACTCAATAAAGACCGTAGTCGGGCCGTAGCTCGGCTTCGGAAAATATTTACCGTGCGCGCACGAAAGCGGCAGGGTGAGAAACGAGTTCTTCTTCATTAGCTCAAATATTGTACCACATTTATCCTTGATTGTCAATAGTTTTTTTTGACAAAACTTCGAGCAATTGCTCTGAAGGGGCAAATGTAAGAATTTTTTCACATTTACAGGTGGTATCGTAGTATACCAGCCCCCACACGGAAAGCTCCGTTGAGGGAATATAATACTTTGCCAGAGCGGTTACGCCGAGTTTCGTTCTTTCAGTTTCAACATCATTCCGAGGAACGAGCCTACGAACATCCGATAGCTCCACCGAGAAAACGAATCTTTCGCCCTTACCCATCTTCTGTTTAAATACCAGGGTCTCCCCTACTATATCGTAGCAATACTCCGAATATCCCCTAAGTATATAATATACGGCGGCAACTGCGGCAAGGAGAACTACCACCTCAAAAGCCCACTTAAATGACTCTATATTAAGCAAGAAAACCAACGAAAGCAAGAAAAGTGAAAGCAAGACTACTCCCAATATGGGGAAAATAGGGCTCTTATTAGGCTTTTTATTCATAATTATTCCTCACCTTCGGGAGCGTAGGTTCCCTTATTTCCCGACCAAAGGACCTCGGGAATTTCAAGGCCGTAAATGGGGCTGAAATCAGAAATTTTATTATTGGAAAGGTTAAGGCTTACAAGCTGGTCTGCCTCAAAGGGGAAATCCTTAAGCTTGGTTATGGAGTTTTTGCTAAGGTCGAGGGTTCCCATATTTATGACAACGTTAAGCTTTTTAAGGTCTGTGTTAGAAATAGCACAGTCGGAAAGAATAAGGGTCTTAAGGGAGGGCAGGACGGCAAAATTAAAGTCGGTGAAGGTGGTATTTTCCGAAAGGTTGAGGTATTCGCATGCGGGAAGCTCTGTAATATTCTCAACGTTCTCCACGTGGCCGTCGATTATGCTAAGGTACTTAAGATTTTCAAAGCCGCTGACGTAGGGGCGGTAGGTATCCACGGCCTCAACGTAAAGGGTCTCAAGTGCGGGAAGGTCGTGTATACGGGAAAGGTCGGTGAGGGTACGGCAGGTGATTATTTCCAGAGTCTTGAGATTTTCAAGCCCCGTAACCGCCGCATAGGTAATCTTTGAACGGGTAACGCAAAGTCTTTCAAGGCTCTGCATATTAGGATTCAAGAGCAGAGGCCAGAAGTCGTCGTCTGTGCCGTATACAGAAAGGTCGGTAACACCCTGAAGAGTTTCAAATACCGAAAGGTCAGACACGTTATTGACCCTTATTTTAAGGGTGCGGAGAGCAGTTTTGCCCTCAAGTCCCGAGATATTTATAAGGTCCGTGCCGAAGAGGTCAACCTCAACGAAGGTATCCACGTCCGCCATAAAGGAAAGGCTTGAAATGGGCAGGTCGGTGAGGTAAAGGTGGGTTATCTTATGCTCCTTAAGGGAGGGCATGGACATAATATCGTTGCCGCAAAGAGAAAGTACTCTCAAAGCCTTAAGGTCGGTAATGAAGGAGGCGGAGGTAAGGTCGTTATCGTCAAGATAAAGCTCCGCAAGGTTGGATGCCGCCCCTATATTAAGATATGTAATATCGTTATCGCAAAGGTCTATTTTGGTAAGGTAGGTCATATCCCCACCCAGAGTGGCGGAGGTAATATCGTTGTGGGCAGCCTTAAGCTCGGTAAGGGAGCCCTGTCCCGTAATAGAAAGGGTCTTAAGATTATTACCCGAGATATCCACCGTCATAAGAGAGCCCATGGAGGAGAGGAAGGACACGTCGGTAAGACGGTTATCTGCCAGATAAAGGCGGGAAATTCCGTGACCTGCAAGGCAGGATGCGGAGGTAATTCCCGTATCCGAAAGATCGAGGACACGGAGGGAATACACCATGCCCAGACTGTCGCAGGAATCAAGATTGGTTCCCGAAAGGTCAAGGGTGGAAAGGGTCATGGCCTCTATTCCCCCAAGACTTGTGAGGGTTCCGTTTTCAAGAACGAAGGTGGTCAGATTGGGGAATATGGCAAAAAGGGACATACTGCCGAAGCTTCCGCCGCTTACGTTAAGGGAAGAAAGGTTATGGCAGTTAAAGAGCCCCGAATAATCGGTAATGGGGTTATAGGAAACGTCAAGAGAGGTAAGGCCTTGGCATCCCTGAAGGAACTTAAGGTCGGTAAGGCCCAAGGAGCCTACGGAGAGGCTTTCAAGATTTGGAAGGCCCGAGAGTACGGACAGATCAATACCCGTGCCCTCGGAAACGGATGCTCCCGTAAGGTTGAGGGTCTTAAGGGTGCTCACCTTTGCAAGGGCTGAAAAGTCGGTTATGGCATTGCCCGAAAGGTCAAGTTCTTCGAGCATGGGGAACTGAGAAAGGTCCTCTATAAAGTTTATAACGTGGCCCTCCCTTGCTGAAAGGTCGAGGGAAGTTACCCCCATAATATCCCCGAAGGTAACAAAGCCGCTGTTTCCTATATTAAGAGAAAGTCTGACAAGAGCCTCAAACTCCTTGTCCACGAACACGATATCTCTGTTGAGAATTTCGTCCTTTATCTGACGGACGCGGTCTATGGCCTCCGCAATATCGGCAGAGGTGGCCTTGGGATTATTTACAAGCTCCAAAAAAGCATCAATATCATCCGCATATTCCTCGGTATAGATAAGATCCTTATATTCGGTTATCAAATCCTCAAGTATCATCTGCTCAAGGCTCAAGGGGTATCCGGAGCCTTCTTGACAGGCAGTAAATGAAAATGCCACGCATGCAATAACAAGCAACAATATTATTTTTTTCACTGTTTTTCGGCTCCTTTCCTCTTTTTTCGCAGATAAAAGTATGGAACAGCTCCATACTTTATATCCTTATTATAGCATAAATAGCAATTTTTGTCAACTATTGGCAAAATGGAAATATCTGTCAATCAACGTATATTCTGGGAAGTCGGGGGCCCATATTGGTGATAAGCTCGTTGGCTATGGTACCCATAAGGGCGGCCACGTCCTCGATGCGAATCTCGGTATCCCCTTCTTTACCTATAAGGGTGACTACCTGACCCGCCTTTACGCCCTCAATACCCGTAACGTCGCAACAGAGCTGGTCCATACAGACGTTGCCCGCCGAATGGGCAAGCTTGCCGTTGACGATAACGTCAAATTTTCCCGTAAGGTTACGGGGAAATCCGTCGGCGTAGCCTATGGGAATGGTGGCTGTTACGCGGGTGCCCTGGGCGGTGTAGTTTCTACCGTAACTTACGGTATCTCCGTCCCTTAAGGTGCGAAGCTGGGAGATGCAGGCCTTAATGGAAGCCACGGGGCGAATGTCTATTTCATTGGTAAGACCCGAGGGCATACAACCGTAAAGGATAATGCCGGGGCGAATCATATCAAGGTGCTTTTCGGGGCTGTTGACTACCGATGCGGAGTTACAGCAATGGCGGAGAAGGGGTACGGGGAATACCTCCTTGAGCCTTTCGGTGAGGTACATAAAGTTAACGAACTGTCCCTCGGTAAAGGCTACGTCGGAATCCTTCTGACTGTCAGACACCGCAAAGTGGGAATATACACCCTCGTACTCAATACAGTCGGAGGTCTGCTCGTACATAGAAAGCAGGTCTTCTACCGTTTGGTCACAGTCGGAAAGCTTGTGGCAATAAAATCCAAGACGACTCATCCCCGAGTCTATCATTATATGCGCCTTCATTTTTCTGCCGCCGAGAGCCTCTTTTACCTGAAGGGCATACTCAACGGAGAATATGGATTGGGTAATATCCCTGTCTGCCAGAGTGGGTATCATGGGCAGAGGAGAGGGACCGAGGATAAGGATGGGCTTGGTCATTCCGCAATCGCGGAGCTCAAGAGCCTCGTCGGCAGTAGCCACGGCAAACATATCTATCTTGTTTTCCACAAGGCCGCAAACCTTTTTTGCGCCGCAACCGTAAGCGTCTGCCTTAATAACGTAGACTATCTTACAGCCGGGGGTGGTGACCTTTTTTATCTCTTCAAGGTTATGGAGAAGGGCCGAAAGACTTATTTCAACCCAAGCTCTGTTTTTATAAAGTTCCAAGGAGGTAGCCCTTCCTTCCTATATAATCGAGTATGTCGGCGGGGAGAATTTCAGCCTCTTCCCTGCCCTCTTCAACAAGCTTATCGGCGGCCTTGCCGTGGAGATACGCAGATATAACGGCCGCTTCAACCAGAGTATAGCCCTGGGCAAGAAGACCGCCCGCATATCCTGCCAAAACGTCGCCGCTGCCACCCTTTGAAAGGCCTGTATTGCCCGTGGTATTAACAAACATACGTCCGTCGGGAAGAGCTATAATTGTGTATCTGCCTTTAAGGAGAAGAACGCAACCCTTTCTGGTGGCGTAATCTCTTGCAAGTCTGAATCTGTCGTCCTCAACTTCCTTGGCTCTCTTGTCAACAAGTCGGCCAAATTCGGCGGGATGGGGTGTGAGGAGCATATTTGCCATGGGAAGGTCGATACCCTTTACCGCCTTATCGGCAATAAGGTTTACCGCATCCGCGTCGGCAACGGTGGGAATGGAGCGATTGAGGTGAGTCCAGGCGCAGTCCTTTCTCATACCAAGACCGGGGCCTACTACCTGAGCGTTGACCTCT
>JAZSCR010000085.1:0-2125 GCA_045530715.1 Eubacteriales bacterium | reverse complement strand
TGCACGTAATAATGCTCGTCCGCGCCCGGCTTGTAGACATTCCAAAACGCCTCGCGGGTAAGCTCTTCAACTGCTCTATAATCTTTTTCGGTTTCTAAACGTATCATCAAATTGTTCATTTTTTTATCCTTTCATAATTGTGACGCTCAAAATACGAGAGGAATGCCGAGAATGTATTTGCAAAACTCTCGTTTACAGTACAATCTCCAAAAGGTTGGTGTTTTTCAAAAAGCACACTCCGATAAAAATATTCAAGCTGAAGCTTGTAGATACATTATACCACAAAAATATGAATAGTTCAAGGCGTAAAATTATTTGAAGAAGACAAAGGAAAGCCAAACAATAAATTGATAGGCATG
The DNA here is from genome assembly GCA_045530715.1 of Eubacteriales bacterium. Lineage (GTDB taxonomy): Bacteria > Bacillota > Clostridia > Oscillospirales > UBA644 > JAZQLP01. The sequence goes on along the minus strand of JAZSCR010000085.1, from coordinate 1,766 downwards.
CTGTATTTGAACTTGCTTGTTCCTACCATTCCAAGCTTGTCTTAAATATGATTGTTGACAAATTCAACTTTTTTTGTTATAATGATGAAGAAGTAATTTGTAAAGGCACACGGAAAAGGTTATGGACGTTAATTACAAAAATCAAAAGAGATACAAAACCGCAAAATATCCTATCAGGCAGCCGATCTATCTTACCTGGCTTATCTGGCTTTTATGTAAGATAGTTCTTATAGGCAAGAAGTATAAGGTTGAAAAGATAAATATGGAAGGCCTTAAGCCTCCTTATATGCTGCTTAGCAATCATATGTATTTTATAGACTTTGAGCTTGCGGCAATGGCTACCTTCCCTCATAGAGTCAATAACGTTGTAAGCATTGACGGATATTACCGCCGTCCTTGGCTTATGGAGTGGATAGGCGCTATTTGTACCAGAAAATACACTACCGACGTGCATCTGGTAAAGTCCATAATCAAGGTGTTGAGAAGAGGGGATATCCTTTCCATGTACCCCGAGGCTAGGTATTCTCCCTGCGGAACCCTTTCCTATATGCCCGAATCTTTGGGCGGTCTTATAAGATTGGCCAAGGTACCCGTGGTTGCGGTTGTACATCACGGCAACTATCTCCATTCTCCTTTCTGGAACTACCGAAAAAAGAGAAAGGTACCTCTCCATACCACCGTTACCCAGATACTTACGGCAGAGCAGGTTAAGAGTATGACCTCTCAGGAGATAAACGAGGCCTTGAAGAAGGCCCTTGACTATAACGAGTACAAGTATCAGAAGGACAACGGTATCCTTATTACCGAACCCTTCCGCGCAGAGGGTATGCACAAAATACTTTATCATTGCCCTCACTGTATGACGGAGTCTAAGATGGACTCCAAGGGTACGGAGATATTCTGCACCGAGTGCGGCAAGAGATGGAATCTTAACGAGGACGGAACCCTTTCCGCCGTTGACGGTGAGACCGAGTTTAGCCACGTTCCCGATTGGTTTAACTGGGAAAGAGCACAGGTATGTAAGCAGATAGCTGCGGGTGAGTACCGCTTTGAAGACGAGGTTGACGTATATTCCATGCCCAGATGTTGGAGATTTGAGCATCTTGGCAAGGCAAAGGTTACTCACGATATTAACGAAGGCTTTATTATAGAAGGACATTATAGGGGTAAGGACTATCGGATACAGCGATTCCCCAAGGAAAGCAACAGTCTGCATATTGAGTACGATTACTGCTACATCAAGCCCTTTGACTGCTTCGACGTTTCCACCGAAAACGACTCCTTCTACTGCTATCCCACAAAGCAGAACGTAGTAACGAAGCTTGGTTTTGCTACTGAAGAGCTTTACAGACTTAGTCAGGTTAAGAAGGATGAGACAAAGGGGTAATCTCCGCAGTTTTCCCCATCTAATAAGATTTACAAACGGCGGTTACCTATTCGGTAACCGTCATTTTTTGTTACAATTTGGGCAGGAATGCTTGACAGTGGAGAAAAGTAGTAGTATAATATATGGGAAGATTTAAAGTTCAGGAAAATATGATGAAAAAGAATGCGAAAAAATCAATTATATGGATTTCAGCCGTTGCCGTTTTGATAGCAGCCTGCGTGGTGCTGGTTATAGCTTATATTAATGACTATTACCGCGCAGATTTTGAAGCGATTGAAGCCTTCTCTTCGAAATATTCCTGTTTGGAGGGGGAAGGCAGGGACGGTATTCTTACGTTTGGGGCCGATGATTCGGAGATTGGATTTATCTTTTATCCCGG
>JAZSCR010000086.1:0-5244 GCA_045530715.1 Eubacteriales bacterium | reverse complement strand
CTTCAGACTATATGATTCAGCGCATGATGAATGAGGATATGCTGGAAATATTGGATTTTTCCAATATACCTAATGCTGTGCATATTGCAGAAGAATTTTTGAACCCTTATTATGATCCTGATAACCTTTACTCTGTTCCTTATACTTATGGAATAGTTGGTATTATTTATAATACAAAAATGGTTGACGAGGCTGATATCGGTTCCTGGGATCTGATGTGGAATGAAAAATACCAGGGTAAGATTCTTCAGTTTAATAACGCTCGAGATGCTTTCGGTACGGCCATGTATTATCAGAATATCGACGTTAATACCACCGACAGAAGCGAGTGGGAGATAGCTCTTGAATATCTTATAGCCCAAAAGCCCCTTGTTCAGGGATACGTAATGGATGAAGTCTTTAATAAGATGAAAGGCGAGTCCGCGGCTATCGCACCCTATTATGCAGGCGACTATCTTACTATGTATGACAGTAACGATGCGTTAGCGTTCTTTTATCCCGAAGAGGGTACGAACGTCTTCGTTGATGCTATGTGCATACCGAAGGGGTCTCAAAATAAGGATGTTGCCGAAGCATATATAAACTTTATGCTTTCCGAAGAGGTGGCTGTTGCAAACGCTGAGTATATCGGCTATGCCTGCCCCAACAATCTGGTTCGAGAGAACGAGGAATATATCGCTTATATGGTTGATTGGCACGAGGATGCGATGGATATTCTTTATCCCGACCTTTCTACCCTGGAAACTACTCCTTACCGCGCCCTTGACGCGGATACTCAGGAGATTCAAAACGAGCTTTGGGAAAGCTTGAAGATTGAATCCTCCGTTGGAAGTTCAATACACGTGGTTGCCCTTGTGATAGTAATAGTTTGTGCCGCGTTCTTCGTTTGGAGATTCATAGTAAAAAGATATAGATCTCAATATTAAGATTGAAAAGACCACCGCAGTTGCGGTGGTCTTAACTGTTTATTCTTTTATTATTACCGGAGTATTGTTTACGTTTGTCTGATTAGCTCCTTCGTACTCATACATAACCCAGTCGAACTCTCCGCTGGTTATTATAGAGTCGCAGTATTCGCATTGGCCTGCGCTTGTTACGGTGGTGGGAGCTCCGCAGTTTGGACAGTTCGTGGTGCTGTGGTTGCTCATGTTAACGTCTGTCTTTATGCCGTTTTTACGGATAAAACCAATCATATAGCCAAGCTCGTATTCGGCATCCTTGTTGCCTTTTATTAGCTCACCGCTTTTTTCGTCTATGATGTAGTCACCCATACGGGCTTTAATAAATACTGTCAGGTATTCGTAGTCTTTATCTCTGACGTATCTGTTCAAGTATGCTTCTTTAATGTTAACACGCTCGATTACGTTTATTCTGCCCAGCCTTTTGTACTCTTCAAGCTGAAGCTCGTGCTGTCTGAAAAGCTCTTCTTTTTCAAAAGGCCTTATTTTTGACCAGTCTCTCGTAGTCCACGCCGTTTGGAGCGTCATGAACGTTTCTCTTGTCCAGGCCAAAAACTTTTCGGCGTTGAAATTCGGGTCTGTCTTTTTAAGCACGGCTTCTATTTCCTGGGTGTTGTCCTTTATAAAGGGCAAGGTTTTTTGCACTGTAGTCGGTATTACTGAGCCGCTGCCGGATGAACCGTTTTTCCTTTTGTTTCGTGCGCCTAATACTGTGACTATCAGAACTATTGCGATTATAATAACGATTTCGGGAATGTCGAGAGAGCCGTCGTCTTCATAGTAATAATCGCCGTCCGAATAACCGTAATCCCATCCCCATCCTGAATCCCAGCTGCCGCTATCCCAATCGCTGCCGCCGTAATCGTTGGAGTTTCCCACGTCAAGAGGCATCGCTGCAAAACTTGGCGTTGTCAGCAGGATAACCGATATTATTAATGTGAAGGTAATCAGAATTATGCGTTTCATATGTATAATTCCTTTCTTAGATTTCCTCTTTCTTAACCTTGATTCCAATGCTTTGAAGAGTTGTTCTTATTCTATTTACGGGGAAGCCCACCACGTTGTAATAATCCCCGATAAGCTCCTCGACGAATTTGCCCGCAATTCCTTGAACAGCATACCCTCCTGCCTTATCGTATGGTTCATCGCAGGAGATATATTCTTCAATTTCTGCCTCTGACAGAGGGCGGAATTTTACTACCGTGGTTTCTGAAAAAGAGATTGCGTTTTTATCATTAATAACTGTAACGCCCGTTATTACTTTGTGAGATATGCCGGATAACATACCTATCATTCTTCTTGCATCGTCCTTATCTTTAGGTTTGCCAAGAACCTCGTTGTTAGCAATAACTACGGTATCGCAACCTATTACTACTGCATCGTTATTGTCTTTTGCGATGCTCAAGGCCTTTCTTGAAGAAAGTATGAGCGGAATTTCATCCGCGGGAACGTTATTATCAATGCTCTCGTCGGCAGAAGAGGGGATAACTGTAAAATCATCTGTTATCTTTTTTATAAGCTCAATGCGACGGGGAGATGCAGATGCTAATATTACCGTAATGTTCACGTCCTTTGTTTTTATTGGGAGTTTAGGCGAAATTTTTTAATAATGCTTCACGTAATTGGGTAGCCGTGTCGTAAACTTTATCGCTTAACTGTAAAAGTCGCTCTTTTGATTGGTGGCCCCATGATACGAATATGCAGTCCGCGCCAATACTTTTTGCTACTGCCATATCGTGGTCGGTGTCGCCTATAAGAAGGGGCGTTTTAAGGTTATGTTCTGCCATAAGCTTTTTCCCTATACCTTCTTTTCCTGATGCCATATAGTCGCTTAAACCGTAAATTTGATCTATATATTCAGATATTACGAGATTTCTTGAATATTCTTCCAGCATTTTTTGCTCGCAGGCAGAAAGAATATACATCTTAATATTCTTTTTGTGAAGTTCTTCAAGCAATTCCTTTATGCCGGATTTTAAGGTGCAGTTTTTGGTTGCTTTATTGTATCTTTCTATATATTCTTCCGACATTGCCTTGAAATCCTCTTTTTCAAGGTCAAATCCTGCCTTTATGTAATAATTCCTTATGGGAAAACCAAAGATTTCTTTGTATTGGTCAAGATTGGGTAAAGGGCTGTGTCCTCTTACAGTCAGCATATCGTTTAGTAATGAGAAGCATACCTCAAGGTCATCGTAAAGTGTGCCGTTGAAGTCCCAGATGATACTGTCGTATATCACGATAATCCTCCATAACCTCGGATGGTGATTTTTTTATCTTACAATTATTATATACGAAAACTGAATTTATGTCAATAGTTGAGTATAAAAGCTTATTATAAAAAAATAGAGGAAAAGGGAAGAATCCTGCGTATCTTATAATATCGACTTTTTTAGGAAGGGGTAAAGTTATGGCATATTTGTTTGACGAAGACTTCTTGGCGCAGCTCAGATTGAAGTGCGATATAGAAAACGTTGTCTCCAGATACGTTCAGTTAAAGCGGGCAGGCGGCAGTATAATCGGTCTTTGCCCTTTCCACAATGAAAAAACTCCTTCCTTCCACGTTAGACCCGATAAGGGATATTTTCACTGTTTTGGCTGCGGTGCCGGCGGTGACGTTATAAGCTTTGTTATGCGAATGGAAAACCTTTCGTATCAGGAAGCTGTTGTCCAGCTTGCTGAAAGCGTGGGTATGGAAATTCCCAAAAGAGACGGATATTCGGGCGAGGCGGCGCAAAGGCGAAAAGCCATTTTTGAAATGAACCGAAAAGCTGCACGCTTTTTTTATAACGAGCTTAAATCTCCACGAGGAAAGGATGCCCTTGCTTATTTCCATAACCGTGCACTCACGGATAAGACTATAACCCGATTCGGTTTGGGATATTCTCCCGATTCTTGGGACAGTTTGTTTAAATATCTGGTAGCAGAAGGGTATAAAATAGAGGATATAAAGGCCTCGGGACTTGTTACCGTATCTCAAAAAGAGGACGGAAAATCGGCTCGTATATTTGACCGTTTCAGAAACCGCGTTATGTTTCCCATAATTGACCAAAAGGGTAACGTTATTGGTTTTGGCGGCAGAACTATGGGTAATGACGTAGCTAAATATCTGAATACCGCTGAAACTTCAGTGTTTAAAAAGGGGCAGAATCTCTACGCAATAAATATTGCAAAGTCATCTCAGGAAAAAGGCCTTATACTTTGCGAAGGATATATGGACGTTATTGCTTTGCATCAGGCAGGTTTCTCAAATGCCGTTGCAACCCTCGGAACTGCGCTTACGCCACAGCAGGCTAAGCTTATAAAGCGTATAACCTCTGACGTAGTTCTCTGTTACGATAGCGACGAGGCCGGAAGAAACGCCACCAAGAGGGCAATAGATATTCTTTCAAACGAGGAAATCAGGGTGAAGGTGATTACCGTTACCGGAGGTAAAGACCCTGACGAATTTATAAAGACCCACGGAGCCGCAAGTTTCCGTAAGCTTATTGAGGGCGGTGTTAACCGAGTTGACTATAAGCTTAACGAGATACGAGGACGCTACAGTATTGATATTCCCGAAGAAAAAGTGGAATGCATGAAGGAAATGGTAGCTGTCCTTGCCGGCTTGAGAAATAAAATTGAGCTTGAAATTTATATTAAGCGAGTCTCGGATCAAATGGAAATATCTGCCGAAAGTATACAGGCTGAAATAAACGTATATCTTCGTAGACTTTCCATGAAGAGAGCTAATGACGAAAAGCGAAAAACGGTAAACGATACGGTGCGTCCCGCTGATAAGGTAAACCCTCAGCGCTCCCAGAATCCCAGAGCGGCGGCAGCCGAGGATGCGGTTATTACCGTAATGCTTAACAGCCCCGAATACCTATCCGACATAACGGATATTTTGTCTGCCGACGATTTTGTAACGGATTTTAACAGGAAAGTCTTCTTGCTTTTAAGTGAGAAAATTCCTCTTAATACTACAGCAGAGCCAATATTGCTTCTTGCTCAGGAGCTAAATCCCGATGAAATGGGTAAGCTTACGGCCATGGTAAAAGAAGATAGGGCTTTGAGTATAGATAAGCCCAGAGTCGCCCTTATATGTACACGATTGCAGGATGAAAAGGTTAGGAGTCTTGCTTCCGGAATGAGAGGTATCAGTGATTCGGAGCTTGATGCCGCTTTGAACAGAATAAAGAACAATAAGGGCTAATGGAAAGTGTGTTAAAAAGAAAGGAATTGATAATATGGAACTTGCCGAGAAGAAACAAATGTTAAGAGACCTCATTGAAAAGGGTAAGCAGAA
>JAZSCR010000206.1:0-9792 GCA_045530715.1 Eubacteriales bacterium | reverse complement strand
ACGGAGTAAATGCAAACTCCGCCCTTTTGGTGTCTTTTACGCCAAAGGATGAAAGGGAGGCTATGGCCGTTTGCAGAGGTATAGAATCCGCCGCCGCAAAGGTAGGGCAGGGAAGAACACCTATATCTACTTATAAAATGTTACTTGAGGGCTTTGATACTTCGGATAAAAAGCTTGAAAAGGTTCTGCCTACGGTTCGTCCCGAAGGCGCATTTGGCGACTTTTCCAAGATATTTCCAAAAGAGGTATACTCTGCTTTACAAATAGCCGCAAAAAGATTTTCCGACGGATTTTTCGGTGACAGATCCTTTGAAGCTCCCGTATTTACGGCTCCCGAGACCCGTACCTCGGCTCCTATGAGAATAGTCCGTGATGAAAATTATTCTTCTCCCTCTCTTAAAGGGCTTTATCCCTGCGGAGAAGGCGCGGGGTACGCCGGAGGTATCGTATCCTCCGCCGTTGACGGCATAAGAATTGCCGAAAAGATAATAAACTCTAAATAAAGGAAGGCGCAGATATGAAGGTTTGCGGAGAGGTTATAAAAATTAAAAACGGTTTAGCTTTCGTTCGTACCGCCCGTCCTGCATCCTGCGACGGATGTGCAAACGCAGGCCTTTGCTCCAAGGAAAGCGTTGAACTTACCGCCATTAACGAGGTGGGCGCCGACGTGGGCGATAGGGTAGAGGTAGAGACTGACGACAGCCGTTCTGCTATCTGGATAATTGCCTATGTTTTCCTTATCCCCATCGTTATATTATTTATTGGCACCTTCCTTTTCTCCGTTTTCCCTTGGCTGAGCTTGGTTTGCCTTCCTCTTTTGTGTATTTATTTTGTCGGATTGAGAAGAATAAACTCCTCCTGGAAGCCCACAAATAGAATAGTTGCGATTAAGGACGGAGAAAATTTACAAGTTTGAATAAAAGATACAAAATAATAGCCCAAAATGTGAAATTTTAAAATTTTTCTGTAAACCTCTTGACATTTTGGAAAAAATAGTGTATTATTATTTTAATGTGTATCTGGCTGTTTTTGCAGACATTTGCATAAATCCATATTTATTTTAACGAGGTATCCCATGTACGAAGACAAGACTATTGTTTGCAAAGATTGCGGTAAAGAATTCGTTTTCTCTGCCAGCGAGCAGGAATTCTATGCTGAAAAAGGCTTCACCAACGAGCCCCAGCGTTGCAGAGAGTGCCGTCAGGCACGCAAGAACGCTGCTAACAACGGCGGCGCTCGCCAGATGTTTGATGCTGTATGCGCATCCTGCGGTAAGGAATGCAAGGTTCCCTTCGAACCCAAGACCGACCGTCCCGTATACTGCAGCGACTGCTTCAGAGCTAACAAGCAGTAATTTTTCAACAGAAACCGAATCCCTTTTTGCAGGGAATAAGAGGACTGACAGGCCAAAAGCCGGTCAGTCTTTTTTATTGGCCAAAATGTCATTGTGAATTTACGAAAGGTTCAAAATAGCGTCTTGCAAATAGGTATTTATTATGATATAATATATAATGTGATAAATTGGGGGTTTAGGTATTTTATGGTCATTAGATAAAATACATATCTCCTTTATTCAAGAATAAATTAATCAATTTGGAGGTTTACCGAATGGATGTTCAGGGAAAAACCGATAAGCTTTTTGCTTTAAGAGATTCTATCGAAGCAAAGAGTAAATCCGGTGCCAGAAAAAGACTTGAAGCTCTGTTTGATGAGGGTAGTTTCGTTGAAACCGCGGCTTTTGTAAAGCAAAGACCCACAGAATACGGCTTTGAGGCTGAAGACGAAGGTGTAGTTACGGGTTACGGCTCCGTAAACGGACTTCTCGTTTATGCTTTCGCCCAGGAGCCCTCTGTGATGAAGGGTAGCGTAAGCGAAATGCACGCCAAGAAGATTCTTGACCTTCTTGAACTGGCTTATAAGGCCGAAGCTCCCGTGGTTTCTATGATAGACAGCTGCGGAATCAGACTCGGCGAGGGCGTTGACGCTCTTCAGGGTTACGGTGAGATCATCTCCGCCTTTACCCGTATCTCAGGTATTTGTCCCCACGTATCCATCGTATTCGGCACCTGCTCTGGCGCATTTTCTTTCATTCCCGCCGTTGCAGATTACACCGTAATGATGGAAAAGGCTGAACTCTTCCTTTCTGCTCCCGTAGTAGTTAAGGCAAAGTTTGGCGATCTTACTCAGGGTACTGCCGAAAAGGCATACGCTAACGGAACCGTTAGTGAAATAGTAGCTACCGAAGAGGAAGCTATCTACGGAGCGAAGAGCTTCCTTGATGCAATCGAGGATGAAGAGCCTGTAGATGACGTAAACAGACTTCTTCCCGAGCTTAACACCATTCTCGCAGACGATAACTACGATGTTAGACAGGTAATTGAGGCTATTGCCGATGAAGGAAACGTTCTTTATTTTGCTGACGGCAACGCAAAGAACGCCGTAGCCGCAATTATCAAGCTTGACGGCAGATCCGTAGGCGTTTGCGCAAACCAGCCCGCCGAAGACAACGGCGCACTTGACAGTGCCGCCGCAAAGAAGCTTTCTAAGTTCATTGCCTTCTGCGACAACTATGACCTTCCCATTCTTACCCTCGTTGATACCGAAGGCTTCAAGGCCGACGCTTCCGAGAGTATTGAGGATGCGGCTTCCCTCGTTACCGCTTACGCTCACGCAGGCGTTCCCATGGTAACTGTAGCCCTCCATAAGGCTTACGGCTCCGGATACGTTTCCATGTGTCCCAAGTCCGCAGGTGCTGATGTTTACTATGCATTCACCACCGCAGAGATCGCACCCCTTCCTCCCGAGGTTGGCGGCGTATTCTTTGCTGATGAAGCTGTTAAAAATTCGGATGACCCCATCAAGGCAAGAGCCGAAGCTATTGAAAAGTACAAGGATATCACCGCTTCTCCTCTTGAAGCTGCAAAGCGCGGATATATCGACGATATTATCGATCCCGCAACCGCAAGACAGCTTATCATTTCCGCTTTCAATATGTTTGAATAACGGAGGATAAACAGATGACAACATTTTTAAATGCTTTACTTACTTCTGCTCCTGCGGAAGAAGCCGCAACCAACCTGGTTGAGGTTCCCGAAGGCCTTTGGGATCGTTTCGTATTCGGTCTTCAGTTCTCGGGTATCGGTATTGCGGTAGTATTTATAGTACTTATCCTTCTTATGATAGTACTGAAGGTGTTTGAGCGTATCTTTGCAAAAAGCAGTGCTCCCGCAAAGTCTGAAGCAGTTATAGGCTCTGCCCCTGCTCCCGTAGCTTCTGCTCCCGCTCCTGCCGCAGACGACGATATGGTTCTCGCCGCTGCAATCGCTGCTGCTGTTGACGCTTATTACGATAACGTTCAGGCGCAGGCAAATATTCCCGTCTATGCAAGAAAAAAATATCAGATAAGATCTTTCAGAAGAATATAATCGGAGGTAATTTAAGATGAAAAAGTTAAACATAAAGGTAAGAAACGCACAGGGTCAGGTACAGACCTTTGAAGTAGAAGTAGAAGAAGTTGGCGCATTCGCTGCAGCTCCCGCTGCACCCGCTGCTGCACCCGCTGCAGCTCCCGCTCCCGCCGCTGCTCCTGCTCCCGCCGCTGCTCCCGCACCTGCCGCTGCTGCCGGCGCTGTTTCCGTTAAGGCTCCCATGCCCGGCAACATCATGAAGGTTAACGTTAACCCCGGTGACGTTGTTAAGGCCGGCGACGTTCTCTGCGTTCTCGAAGCTATGAAGATGGAAAACGACATCAAGGCTGCTCAGGACGGCACCGTTGCTTCTGTACATGTTCAGAAGGGCGCTACCGTTAACACCGGAGACCTCCTCGTTTCTCTGAACTAATTGAGCTTCGGAGGTAATTCTTAATGAACGTCTTTGAAGCTATTGCGGGTTTCTTCGCCAACTCGGGCTTTGCCGCCCTGTTGACCGACTGGAAGTCCCTCATAATGATAGCAATTTCCTGCGTATTGCTTTATCTTGCTATCGGCAGGGGATTTGAACCCCTTCTTCTTATACCCATCGCCTTCGGTATGCTTCTTGCAAACCTCCCCCTCAGCGGCGTGTACAACCCTGATCTTTTTGCTGCCGATACCTTTTCGGTAGGTAACGTTCTAAAACAGGGTGGTCTCCTTGATATCCTTTATTTGGGTGTTAAGTTGGGTATATATCCTCCCCTTATCTTCCTTGGAGTTGGAGCTATGACCGACTTTGGCCCCCTTATCGCTAACCCCAAGGGCCTTCTCCTTGGTGCAGCAGCTCAGATAGGTATTTTCTTTACCTTTATTTGTGCTCTTCTTATGGGCTTTACCGTTTACGAGGCTGCTTCCATCGGTATTATCGGTGGCGCAGACGGTCCTACCGCAATCCTTGTTGCGAAGACTCTTGCTCCCGGTCTTTTGAGTGCTATCGCCGTTGCGGCTTACTCCTATATGGCGCTGGTTCCCATTATTCAGCCTCCCATTATGAAGCTTCTTACCACTAAAAAGGAAAGAGCAGTCGTAATGGAACAGCTCCGTCCCGTTTGCAAGAAGGAAAAGATTCTTTTCCCCATTGTCGTTACTATCGTTATTATACTTATCGTTCCCGATGCGGCTCCTCTCGTAGGTATGCTTATGCTTGGCAATCTCTTTAAGGAGTGCGGCGTTGCAGACCGTCTTAGCAAGACCGCTCAGAACGAGCTTTGCAATATAGTTACCATTTTCCTTGGTGTCACCGTAGGTGCTACCGCTACTGCAGAAAACTTTATCAGATGGGAGACCATTCTCATTATTCTTCTTGGTCTTGCTGCGTTCTGCATTGCATCTGCTTCCGGCGTTCTTTTCGGCAAGCTTATGTACCTCCTCACCGGTGGTAAGGTTAACCCCCTTATCGGTTCAGCAGGCGTTTCTGCCGTTCCCATGGCAGCGCGCGTTTCCCAGGTGGTTGGTTCCAAGGAAAATCCCGGCAACTTCCTTCTTATGCACGCTATGGGCCCCAACGTTGCGGGTGTTATAGGTAGTGCGGTTGCCGCAGGCGTATTCCTCAATCTTCTTTCTTAAGGAGGAAAAATACATTGAGTAAAGTTAAAATTACCGAAACCGTACTGAGAGACTCTCATCAGTCCCTTATAGCTACCAGAATGACCACCGAGGAAATGATTCCTGCTCTCCAGGCTCTCGACTCCGTTGGTTATCATTCTCTCGAAGCATGGGGCGGCGCTACCTTTGACAGCTGTCTTCGTTTCCTTAACGAAGACCCCTGGCAGAGACTCCGTACCATCAGAGAACACGTTAAGAATACCAAGCTCCAGATGCTCTTCAGAGGTCAGAACATTCTCGGCTACCGTCACTATGCTGACGACGTTGTTGAATATTTCGTTCAGAAGTCCCTGGCTAACGGTATTGATATAATTCGTATATTCGACGCTCTTAACGATACCAGAAACCTTCAGACCGCCGTTAAGGCTACCATCAAGGAAGGTGGTCACGTTCAGGCTGCTCTCAGCTACACCACCAGCCCCGTGCATACTATCGAAAAGTATGCAGAGCTTGCCAAGGAACTTGAAGAAATGGGTGCAAACTCCATCTGTATCAAGGACATGGCAGGTCTGGTTACTCCTTACGTTGCTTACGATCTGGTTAAGGCTATTAAGGAGACCGTTAAGATTCCCGTTCAGTTCCATACCCACTATACCGCAGGCGTTGCATCCATGACCCTTCTTAAGGCCATTGAAGCAGGCGTTGACGTAGTAGATACCGCTATCTCTCCCATGGCTCTGGGTACTTCCCAGCCTCCTACGGAGCCCCTCGTAGCTTCTCTTGCAGGCACCGAGTATGATACCGGTCTTGACCTGGTTAAGCTCAACGAAGTAAGAAAGCACTTTGCTCCTCTCCGTGAGAAGTATCTTTCCAGCGGCCTTCTTAACACCAAGGTTCTTGCCGTTGACGCTAACGCTCTTATCTACCAGGTTCCCGGCGGTATGCTTTCCAACCTCGTGTCCCAGCTTAAGCAGGCAGGTCAGGAAGATAAGTATGAAGAGGTTCTTGCAGAAGTTCCCCGCGTTCGTGAGGATGCAGGCTTCCCACCCCTCGTAACTCCTACCTCTCAGATAGTTGGTACCCAGGCCGTATTTAACGTTCTCTTTGGCAGATACCAGAACGTTTCGAAGGAATTCAAGGGTATGATAAAGGGTGAATACGGCAGAACTCCCGTTCCCGTAGCTCCCGAATTCGTTAAGCAGATAATCGGCGACGACGAGCAGATAACCTGCCGTCCCGCAGACAGACTTGCACCCGAGCTTGATAAGCTCAGAGAAGAATGCAAGCAGTATATCGAGCAGGACGAGGACGTTCTTTCCTACGCCCTTTTCGGTCAGGTTGCCACCAAGTTCTTTGAGTACCGTCAGGCACAGAAGTACGGTATTGATACCGAACATTCCAGCAAGGCTGACAAGGTACACCCCTGCTAAATAAATAGCTTTAAAATGGCGATGGCACATAGCTGTCGCCATTGACTTTTATTTGAAATAAGCCAATAAAATATTGACATATCAAGGGGATTGTGATATACTTTTGATAGCATAAAATCCACTTATATATAAAGGAGCGAATAATATGCAACTTGGTATTATAAAAACCTGGAAAGAGCAGGACTTTATCTGGTGTAAGGAAAAGGGTCTTGACTTTATTGAATGTGACGTAAACGGCCCCGTTGCCAACGTTGACGAGTATATGACTCATATCGACGAGCTTAAGGGCTACATAGAAACCTACGGCGTAGGCATCGGTGCTATCGGCCGTTGGGGACCCAACAGAATAGACGAAAACGGCGACCTTGTTGAGGTTGAGCTTCAGGGCAGCTTTAAGCTTATTGATGCTTGTGCGGCTCTCGGCGCCCCCGTATTTATGTGCGGTTGTAACTACATTAAGGAGCTTTCCTTCCTTGAAAACTGCAACGCAGCCATTAAGTACTTCCAGACCCTCGTAGATTATGCTACTCCCAAGGGAGTTAAGATTGCAGTATACAACTGCGACTGGAACAACTTCGTTTACAGCCCCAAGACCTGGGAAATAATCCTTCCCGCAGTTCCCGCCCTTGGTATCAAGTATGACGCTTCCCACAGCCGTTACAGAGGCGACGACTTTATGCTTGAAGTTAAACAGTACGCTAATCGCTTCTATCACGTTCATCTTAAGGGTACCCTTATCGTTGGCGGTAAGAGAACCGACGATCCCCCCGCAGGTCTTGACCAGATAAACTGGCCCGCATTTATGGCTCTTCTTTATGCAAAGAGATATAACGGTGGCCTTTCCATCGAGCCTCATTCTCAGGTATGGCAGGACGGCCTCGGTGCTTGGGGTGTTGATTACACCATTAACTATTTCAAGCCTCTTCTTTATCCCGGTGACCACGTAGCAGAGTGGGCCGAAAGAAAGAGAAAGAGAGAAGAAGCCGAAAGACTCAAGGCTCTCGAAGAAAACAAGTAAATAACAAAAAAGATGGCTTATTAGCCATCTTTTTTTTATACCGTATGCAGAAAAAGGATTCCCGAAATCGGGAATCCTTTAATCTATTTTACTTAGTTAAGTTTTTCAAGTCTTACTCTGAAGGCTTCGAGCTCGTCGTAGAGTTCCTTGGGCATTCTGTCGCCGATCTTAGCGTAGAATTCTTCAAGGTTAGCCATATCTTCAAGCCAGAGGTTCTTGTCAACGGAAAGGAGATCCTTTACAACGTCAACGGTAACGCCTTCGCTCTCAAGACCGGTGATGTCGATATCTTCGGGCTTGGGGAGGTAACCGATAGCGGTTTCGTTAGCGCCTACCTTACCTGCGCAACGGTCAAGAATCCAGAGAAGAACACGCATGTTGTCGCCGAAGCCGGGCCAAATGAAGTGGCCTTCATCGTCGGTTCTGAACCAGTTAACGTTGAAGATGAGGGGAACGTGGGGAACGATCTCAGGCATGCTGAGCCAATGTGCGAAGTAGTCGCCCATGTTGTAACCACAGAAGGGAAGCATAGCCATGGGGTCTCTTCTTACTACGCCGACAGCGCCGGAAGCAGCTGCGGTGGTTTCGGAAGCCATAGCGGAGCCAACGAATACACCGTGGGTCCAGTCGAAGGACTGGTATACGAGGGGAGCAGTCTTAGCTCTTCTGCCACCGAATACGATAGCGTCAATGGGAACGCCTGCAGGGCTGTTGAATTCAGCAGAGATGCAGGGGCAGTTTTCAGCAAGAGCGGTGAAACGGCTGTTGGGATGAGCGCCACAGGTGGACTTATCCTTCTTGTCGTAGGTTCTGTAATCCCACTTGTTGCCCTTCCAGTCAATAGCGTTTGCGGGAGGATTGTCGTTAAGACCTTCCCACCAAACGGTGTTATCGTCAAGGTTATGAACAACGTTGGTAAAGATAGTTTCTTTTTCGGTGGTGTGGAGAGCGTTGGGGTTGGACTTGAGGTTGGTACCGGGAGCAACACCAAAGAAGCCGTTTTCGGGGTTACAAGCCCAAAGTCTTCCGTCGGGACCGGTACGGAGCCATGCAATATCGTCACCTACGCACCATACCTTATAACCCTTTTCCTGAAGGAACTTGGGAGGAATGAGCATTGCGAGGTTGGTCTTACCACAAGCAGAGGGGAATGCGGCACAGATGTAGTGAACTTCGCCGTTGGGATATTCAACGCCAAGGATGAGCATATGCTCAGCAAGCCAGCCTTCCTGCTTAGCAAGATAGGAAGCTATACGGAGAGCAAAGCACTTCTTACCGAGAAGAACGTTTCCGCCGTAACCGGAGTTAACGGACATAATGGTGTTGTCTTCGGGGAACTGAACGATATATCTGTTTTCTTCGTCAATATCCTTTCTTGCGTGAACGCCCTTGGTAAAGTCAGCGCTGTCGCCGAGAGCTTCAACAACCTTTTCGCCTGCTCTGGTCATGATGAGCATGTTAAGAACAACGTAGATAGAGTCGGTGATTTCAAAACCGAACTTTGCAAAGGGAGAGCCTACCACGCCCATGGAGTAGGGGATAACGTACATGGTTCTGCCTACCATAGAGTCCTTGTAGAGTGCATTGAGCTTTGCATACATTTCCTGGGGATCACACCAGTTGTTGGTGTTACCTGCGTCTTCCTTCTTGGAAGTACAGATGAAGGTTCTGCCTTCAACACGGGCAACGTCGTTGATAGCGGTTCTGTGGAGATAGCATCCGGGGAGCTTTTCCTGGTTGAGCTTGATGATTTCGCCGGTAGCGCAAGCTTCGTCGCGAAGAGCCTGACGCTGTTCGTCGGAACCGTCGATCCAAACTACCTTGTCGGGATTGGTAAGGGCTTTGATTTCTTCAACCCAAGCCAATACGGCCTTGTTCGTTACAGTCATAATACACCTCATATTAAAATTAAATAGTTAACGGGTTATTAGATTAGTTACTTGAAATATTTGGCACTTGATTTAAGCCAAATTTACACCATATTAAGTATATCACAAAAACATATATAAATCAATGGCAAAAATATTAACAATAATAATTAATTCCGTGAAGTTGCAGGGGAAACACCTCTACGGCTTAAATGTCATAATAAGGTAATACTTGTGATGTATAATATGTCACAATTAAATTGTATAATGATAAAAAATAAATAATCTTCAGGGTGTGGTGAAAGTCCCTACTGGCGGTAATAGTTTATTACTAAAGTCCGCGAGCCGAAAGGCCGAATCGGTGTGATTCCGATACCAACGGTAGGCGTTATTGATTTATCGGTAATGCCTAAAGTCCGGATGAGAGAAGATAATGTACAGTCGTATTATATGACTTTCTT
>JAZSCR010000219.1:0-10683 GCA_045530715.1 Eubacteriales bacterium | reverse complement strand
TACGCCCAGCATATGCACAATAATAAGGAGCCTTACGTTCACCCCAGACTCCGCAATATCGTGTATTCTTGCCTGTAAAATCAACAACATCGAAGAGGACGGAAAACCGTCCTCTTTTTTATGCGAAAAAATCATTTTTTTTATGTAAAAAAGTGTCGTTACCTATTGTAATTTGTCTATGAGTATGATATAATGGTTAAAATAATTATATTATATATTATTTGCAAATCCTTAAGAGGGGAGTGACATGGCATGAGTGGACGTAAAAAGACCTCGTCCGTAAGACCTGCGGGAATTATTCTTATCCTGCTGTCCGTAGCCGTTGTCGCTCTTTTTCTTTTTTTGCAGGACGTGTTTAATCAAGGCAGCCCCTCTTCTCCCTTTATGCGGGGTGAGTTGCTTTTTAATGAGGTCATGTCCTCAAACGATATTTCCTACGCGGATGAAAAGGGTAACTTCTACGATTGGGTAGAGATATATAATTCTTACGGCAGAGAGGTTGACCTGAGTGGATACACTCTGTCTATGGGTGTCAACGATGCGGGCTGGACCTTCCCCGCCCATACGGTGATTTCTGCTGACGGATACCTCGTGCTTTGGTTTTCGGGTGTTGAAGACGAAGGGCTGACTCTGCCCTATAAAATAGACAAGGCCGGGGGAGAGAAGCTTTATCTTCGCGATAAAAACGGCTCTTTGGTGGATATGATAACCGTTCCAAAGCTTGAGCCCGATACTGTCTTTTACCGTACCCTTGATGGGTTGTGGGATGTGAGCTCAGATATAACTCCCGGATTTGAAAACTCGGAAAATGGCAGAGCGGCTTACCTTAACAGCTTTTCTGCTTTGAAAGACGTAGTGGTAATAAACGAAATTTGTCCCCGTAATCTTTTCGGACCTTATTCCGAGGACGGAAATCTTTACGACTGGATAGAAATAGTCAACATGTCGGATAAACCCGTTGCTCTTGACGGATATTATCTTTCGGACGAGGAAGAAGACCCCCGTAAGTGGCAGTTCCCCTCTCTTACTCTCGGTAAAGGTGAACATTTTGTAGTGTATCTTTCCGGCAAGGACGGGTATTACGGAAACGAACTTCATGGGGATTTCAAGCTTTCAAATTCCTCAGGTATCATAATCTTAAGTGACCCCAGACTTGTTCCTGTTACAAAGGCCGTTTACGAGCAGCCTGAAGACGGAACCGTGCTTGTAAGAGAAAACGGAGAATATCGCTCCACCTTATATATGACCCCAGAGTTTCCCAATACCGACAGCGGATACGAGGCTTATATCAAAAGTGCAAAAGAGGCTTCCGGTCTGGTTATTAATGAGATAATGCTTCTTAACGATAGCCTGATACCCACTGACGGAGGAAGATATTACGATTGGGTTGAGCTTTACAATTCTTCTTCCTCTCCCATAGAGCTTTCGGATTATTGGCTTTCCGATAACGAGAACAGTATTTATAAATGCCAACTACCCTCATATCTTCTCGGTGCGGGCGAGTACAAAATAGTATATCTTTCAGGGGAAGAGGGCGCATCCACCTCAACTGTTGCTCATACATCCTTCTCTCTTGATAACGGTAAAGAGCCTCTTATCCTTTCTGATGCAGAGGGTGTTTGCGACGTTGCCGTGTTTGAGGCTATGCCTTACGGATACAGTTTAGGAAGAGTAAAGGGCGAAAAGGGTTTCTTCTACATAGATACTCCCACTCCTTCGGGTAAAAATGGGGTAGGTAAGAGATTTATTTCCTCTATGCCTTTTGTAGATACTCTTCAGGGAGTGTACGAAGGTATAGATACTCTCTCTGTTAGTCTTTCGGGAAACGGTACGGTCAGATATACCACCGATGGATCAGAGCCCGATGAAACCTCCCCCGTATTTACCGAGGCTGTAACTCTTGATAAAACGACTATTATACGCGCCGTATCTTACGAGGAAGGAAAGGTTCCTTCCTCTGTAGTTACATTGAGCTATATTATAAACGAAGGTCACACCTTCCCCGTAATGAGCCTCGTTACCGCCCCCGATAATCTCTGGAGCGACGAAACTGGTATTTACGCTATGGGGCCCAATGCTGCACCCGAGCATCCTTACGACGGGGCAAATTTTTATGAGGATTGGGAAAGATCTGCCAACATAAGCTTTTTTGAGAATGGCGGCACGACGTTTGCTCTTGATTGCGGTGTAAAAATATTCGGTCAGAGCAGCCGTTCGAGAGATAAAAAGTCCTTCCAGCTTAAATTTAAGGAAAAGTACGGCACCGATTACCTTCGTTGTGAAGTCTTTTCTGACCGCCCCGGAATTACCAGATACGATACTCTCGTGCTTCGTTCAGGTGCCCAAGATTATAACAGAGCAACATTCAGGGACGAGCTTTTTACCAATCTGGTAGGGGAGAGTGAGATGAATCTCTTGACTCAGGCCTACCGTCCCTGTGTCCTTTATCTCAACGGAGAGTACTGGGGAATATACTTTATTCGCGAAAAGATAGATGAGGATTACATATCTCAGAATCTTAACGTTTCGCCTGAAAGCGTTACCATTCTCCGCGGAAACTCCCAGGTCGTATACGGAGATAACGACGAATACATCGGATTTTATTATTACGCCAAAAAGCTTGATATGACGGTAGCTAAAAATTATAACTACGTCCGTTCGAAAATAGATATCGACAGCTTTGTTGATTATTATATAGCCCAGGCTTATCTTGGCAACCGCGACGTCACAAACGTTAAGTTCTACAAGACCACCGAGGGCGACGGCAAATGGCGATGGATACTTTTTGACTTGGACTACGCTTTTGACTATATGTATACCGGTCATTCTTATACCTTGTATAACCTCATAAAGGAAGAGGGTACTGGGTATATGAACAAAATTAACAACGAGCTTATTCGCGCCCTCCTTAAGAACGAAGATTTTCTCCACCGCTTTCTTACCCGATACGGATACTGGCTTAATACGGTATTTACGGATGAAAACGTTCTTTCGTCCATTGATGAAATGGTTGAACTTGTTGCCTCCGAACAGGAAAGAAACGCTAAGCGATGGGATTTCAAAATGTCCACCTACAGGTGGTACGTTTCGGATATCAAGGATTTTGTTGATGATGGCGTTTATAACAGACAACAACTGCTCATAGCCGAAGCAAAGAGCCTTTTTGACCTTACCGACGAGCAGGTGCAGATGTATTTCTATCCCGAGGAATACGCAGAGCTTCATCCCGAATGGGAGGGGGTAGAGTTATGAGTGATTTCTTTGAAAAAGCAAGACACGAGTTTAAATACTCTCTGCCTTTACCCCTTGCCGAAACTGTAAAAAGCCGTTTAGCACCCCTTACCTCACCCGATAGTCATTATGAGGGCGGCCGTTATAAGGTTCGGAGTATGTATTTTGACGATATGGCCTCCTCGGCCTTTTACGAGAAGGATGCGGGGGTGGAGAAGCGTCAAAAGATACGTATAAGATACTATGACCTTGATCCGTCATATATCGTTCTGGAAAAGAAACTAAAGCGCGGCAATATGGTTAGAAAGCGTTCTGCCGTTATTGACCCGGCTATTACCGAGGCTATGCTTAAGGGTGATTATGAGCTCTTGCTCCGTTCCGAAAACAGGTTTCTTAACGAGCTTTACGGCGAGCTTGTGTCCGAGAGATATGTCCCCGTGGTGGGCGTTGATTACATTCGTACGGCCTACGTCGTTCCTAATACCGACGTAAGAATCACGGTAGACGAGAATATTCTTGCTTTTTGCCCCGACGGCGGATTTTTTGATTCCGACCCTCCGTCAATACCTTCCCATACGGGTCTTGCCGTTCTTGAGATAAAGTACGGCAGATATCTGCCCGAATTTGTGGCCGACGCTATTTGCGACCTTCCTCTTCAAAAGGAAGCTTTCTCAAAATTTGCTTCCTGCAGGCGACTTATATCCCACCCTTCACTATAAAAGGAGATAAATATGATGAATCTTGTTTTAATGTCCAGCTTTACCGACATGATAAAGAATAAATTCCTCGATGAGTTTACGGGGGAATTTTCCGCTACGGGTATAATAATTTCCCTGCTTCTCGCCTTTGGGTTGGGACTCGTTATCCTTGCGGTATACAAGCTTACCTATACGGGTGTATTCTTTAATAAAAGCTACGGCTTTGGGCTGGTTCTTTCTACCATGATAACTGCAGTCATAATCGCCACCGTCAACTCAAACCTTGCCCTCTCTTTGGGTATGGTCGGCGCCCTTTCCATAGTACGATTCAGAACTGCAGTCAAGGACCCCACCGACACCATATTTATGTTCTGGACGGTGGCCGTAGGTATAATGACGGGCGCGGGATTCTATTACATATCAGTTATCGCTACCTTTATGCTTGCCGCACTTTATCTTATTCTCTTTTATTTCGGTAACAGGCAGGGAAGTGATGCAGCTCTTCTCATAGTAAGATTTGCTCCCGGCGGATATGACAGAATAAAACCCTATCTTGCGGCATTCCCCAAGCGCAAGGATAAGTCCAGAGTGGTAACCAAGGAATACACGGAGATAATTCTTGAGGTTAAGCAGACAAGAAAGAGTATTGAAGCCCTTGAAAGACTTCAAGCTCTCGACGTTGTAAAAACCGCCTCTCTTGTTGCATATAAGGGAGAATTTGCCCAGTAAATCCTTGGAATTTCATTGACAAAACTCCAAAATCCTCTTTAAGTCCGTCAATAAATGTAAATTGACTTGACTTTGACACTTTTTAGCAGTATAATTACCCTATACATCTTGCAATTATTACGGAGGAACACCCTTGATACATAATATCCGTATTAAACAGAATATGCGCCGCGCGTTATCTCTGGTTGCGGCTTTTGTTATCGCCCTTAATATTTTTGCGGCGGCTCTGCCTCTGCGCACTTCTGCTCAAAAGCCTCTTTTTCAGACGGGCTATACCTTTGACTCTGCTAACCCTTTGAGTGATATTTCCGGTAATTACGATCTGTCTGATACCTCGGATGTAAATATCATTACCGGATATAGCGGATACGGCAATAAGTCCACCTTATATCTGCCAAGAGATATGTTTTACGATAATACTGAGCTTACGATGAGCTTTCGTATTAGGCTTGATGATGCCAATTCCTATTTAGGTACCAGTATCCTCTATGTAGGTGCTTACGGTAGTGGGGCATATATAGATATGTCTTACTCGAAGTATACCAATCGTATATCTTTGAGTTATTTCTCGGGTAGCCGAACCTGTATGGTATCCGCAAGTATGCCTTCGGATTCTGGTTCTAATCCCTGGCATCTTGTGACCTTCTCTTTGGGAGCATCCGGCGGCAACTATTATCTCAATCTTTATATTAACGGCATTCCTATGAGTTCTTCCCGTTGCTATGAGGATCTTTCCGGATTTACTCCTACCGTTGCATATTTTTCCGACTGCAGTATTGATGACGTGTACGTGACCAATCGTTGTCTTGACGATAACGACGTGCTTCTGCTTACAGCTTACGATATGGCTACTTTTATGAGGCATATCGATTCCACCTGGGTAGCTGATAAGCCTGATATTCCCGGAGTTATTGACCCCATAAATCCTTGGCCTCCCATTGATCCCACCGTTCCCGGGTATTATGAGAATCCCGATAGAATAGTAACTCCCATTACCGATTTTTCTTGGTCTTCTCATATTTTTGAAAGCAGCTTTGATCTTACCCGTGACCTTAACGGTAGCTACGGAGCAAAACTTTCTACCCTTGACGTGTCGTCGGTGAATACCGAAAATTATAAGGGAACCTTCGGTCGCGGAATAACTCGTCGTTGGGACAGCTATCCCTCTTACGTTCTTGCATTTAACGAGGGACTTCTTTACTCTGCCAACAGCTTTACCGTTGGCGCTTGGGTATATTGGGAAAGTGAATCCCAGGTATCCGAAGTAATGCAAAGCAGTATTGTTGTTGATGAAGTAACGGGCGAAGAAGCCACCCATTACACATATTACAATAAGCAGATTCCCGCCCTTAAGGGCACTGTGGTTGATGAGATTTACGACCTTTACGGCAATAAAATAGACAAAGCAAGCTGTTTTAGCTACGATGAGTTCGGTGCCGTTATTGACCAAACCACCGTATATGCCTACGATAAAAACGGAAGACTTCTTAATCTTCTGGACGGCACGTATTTCAATGCGACCGGAAGGTTTTATGTGTCGGAACTGAATGAGGTGGATATAATCTACGATGCCACCACAATGTTGCCCTATACGGGAACCCCCGTGTGGACAGCTATTGAAAAGACTTCCTCTTCTGATATAACTTCAAAAATCTTTGATTTTGAAGGAAAAGGAATAGTTTCCTTTACTCCATATGCTGTGGATGAGAACGGTAATACCGTTGCACAGCTCACCTACGGTGCCGACAGAAATGCTCCCATAACAGTAAGCCTTGGCAAAGCCACTAACGTAAAAGGTAAGTGGGTGCATTACGCGTTGAGTTTTGACCGTGCAGGCGTTATAAGAATATATACCAATGGCAAACTCACCGATTCCGTAAGTACAAAGCTCAAGCTTTCCGATCTTAAACTCTGCAATCTTTACGTTATAAGCGATCTTTCCGAAAGTGAACACGGCAGATTCCTTCTTGACGAAGTATATATGTCCGCAAAGGTTCTCTCCGATTCGGAGATAAGAAAGCTTCGTTATTACGGTGCCGCCCGTTATTCCACCGAGGCGTTGCCCGACCCTGATCCCGAATCCTCTTCTCAGACTCCCGCTGACCCCAACGAGGGAGAGGAGATAGATCTTCGTCCCGACGAAACTGATGAACTTGAGGATGCTTATATAGATACCGCAGTAATTGACCAGTATATCGGTACAAGTTTTGACGATTCCGCATTCATCGGCAGGGACTATAACAACGCCGTATCTGCGGTTATAAGAAACGCCAGCTTAAAGCAGGGAGTTAAGACTTATGGCCTTGCTCTTAACGGCATAAATTCTTATATCAGATATCCCATAGGCATACTGGATGGCGCAGAAGCCCTTACTGTGAGCATCGCATATAACTGGACAGGGCTTTCCACCAGTCAGCGTTCACAGAAGCTGTTTGACTTTTCACGCAAGACTCAGTCTGTAGACGCCCCCACCTCATATATCACGCTGTCAATGGGTGACGGAATGTCAGGCCTTGAGCTTGCCATCTCCGACGGTACAAACACTACCGTTCTCAATTCAAATATAAACGTTACCAATAAATGGGTGAGAGCCACTGTAATAATTGCCAACGGCAAGGCTATGCTGTACCTTGATGATACTATGGTAGCATCCACCTCTACAAAGGTTGACGTTTCTGTTATTAATCCAAATTACAATTATATCGGAAAGAGTGGCGTTAAGGGAGATCCTCTCTTCAACGGAGCTGTGGACGAAATATATATATCTTCTTCTGCTATCACAGAAGAAAAGCTGGCCTCTCTTGTAAAAGACGGTATTGAGCCCGTGACCGAGAAGAACGAGCAGAAGCTCGAGGACGATTTTGAGGAAGACCTTTGGAACAATATAATTACCGGTGTTCTTGTTGCTACGGGACTTCTCGTTCTGGTAATTATCATAATCATAATCGTCGCTATTATAAAGAAATAATATTTGCACATCATAATCTAAGGAGCTATATAAAATGACTAAGATGAAAAAGGAAATATGCCAACAGCCCGTGGCTCTGGCAGGAAGTATCAAGTATAATATGCCCGTCCTCGAGGCATTGGCTGAAAAGCTGAGAAGCAGCAAGATAAATTGCGTTTACCTTGCAGCAAGAGGAACTTCCGACCACGCAGGTACTTACGGCAAATACCTTATTGAATCCATGATAGGCGTTCCCGTAGCTCTTGCCGCCCCCTCCGCAGTTACCCTTTACGGTGGCAAGCTTAAGCTTGAAAACACTCTTGTAATCGGTATTTCCCAGTCGGGAGCCGCCGCTGACGTTCTTGAAATAATGAAGAACGCCAAGGAATGCGGAGCAATTACCCTGACAATTACCAATACCCTCGGCTCTCCCTTGGCTGAGGCCGCTGACTTCCACCTCTACTGCAACGTTGGCCTTGAAGAGTCTGTTGCCGCAACAAAAACCTTTGGTGCACAGCTCTATCTTATGGCTTACGTAGCGGCTATGTGGGCCGGTAACGACGAGTTCCTTAAGGAGCTTTCTGGCGTTCCTGCTCTTATGCAGTCTGTTATTGATAGAGACGGTGAGGTTGCTGAGCTTGTAAAGAGATACCGCTTTATGACCGAATGCTTTATGCTTTCCAGAGGCGTTAACTATCCTCTTGCTATGGAAGCTTGCCTTAAAACTCAGGAAACCAACTACGTTAAGGCAAAGGCGTACCCCATTTCCGACTTCCATCACGGCCCCTTCGCTATGATAGAAGACGGTACTGCCGTATTCCTCTATATGCCCGACGGTCCTGCTCTTAAAGATAGTATTGCTATGATAGACAAGCTCAAGGGCGCAGATGCAGACCTCTGTATCGTTTCCGATAGCGAAGAACTTTGCAAGATGGGTAACGTATCCTTCCAGATACCCGCTTGTGGCGGAAACGACGCTATTGCGGCCTTTGCTTACGCAGTATTCGCACAGCTCTTTGCTTGTGAGCTTACCCAGGTAAAGGGGCGTAACCCCGATGCTCCCAGAGGACTTAAAAAGGTTACTGTTACAAAATAATTTATAGTATTAAACGAAAGGTGATAAAACTATGGAAATCACAAAAGATATGACTCTCGGTAAAATTCTCGATGCTCATCCCGAATGCGGAAAGGTTCTTCTTTCCATCGGTATGCACTGCCTTGGCTGTCCTTCCGCAAGAAGCGAAACACTTGAGCAGGCAGCTGCCGTTCACGGTGTTGACCCCGATAAGCTTCTTCAGCTTATTAAGGAAAGCATCCAGTAAGAGCATTTATGACTTACGAAAATAACGATTTAAAACAGTTGACAGACGGAGGGATTCTTTCCCCCCGTCTGCAAGCCGTTTGCCATATGATTGGCAGAATAGGGGAGGATTTGAGTAAAAAAGGTTCTCTCCGTCTGGCTGACGTTGGTACAGACCACGCAAAGCTTCCCATACAGTGTGTAAAAAGTGGGATATGTTCCTTCGTGTATGCCGCTGATCTTCGTGAAGGGCCTTTGGCTGTTGCAAAAAAGAACATAGCAGATCACGGAATAGGGGAGGACCGTATACTCACCGTCCTTTCCGACGGCCTTGATTCTGTTCCCCACGGGTACGATTGCGTTTCTATATGTGGGATGGGCGGACTCCTTATCGCCGATATCATTGGTCGGTGCGAAATGAACGTCCACTTTGCCGTTTCGCCCATGTCTTCGGTTGAGGATCTTCGTGAATGGCTCTATAATAATTCCTATGTCATTACTGACGAGCGTGTGGCAAGGGAAGACAGGCGTCTTTATACCGTTATGAGGGTGGAGAAAACCGATACAAAGGTGGAGTATTCGCTCCTTGACTGTTATTTTTCTCCTGCTATGAGGGAGAGATATGCCATTGATGGCGACGTCAGAGATTATTTTGACTACATTCTTTCAAGAAATGAAAAGATAGTCAAGGCTCAAAAGGACTCTGCTCATAAGACGGAGCACTACGATATAGCCCTTCGGTTATTGGAAGTGGGCAGAAAATTTGTTAACGATACGAGGGAAAAATAATGCCAATAGACGGTATTACCGTTACTGCCGTATCCGCAGAGCTTTCTCGGGTATGCGCAGATGCAAAGGTTGAAAAGATAGTTCAGCCCGAAAAGGATGAAGTTATTCTTTATCTCCATTGCCCCAACGGGGGAGAGATGGGAAAGAATCTCCGACTTCTTATTTCGGCTAATCCCTCGCGCCCAAAAATCCATTTTACCTCGGCCACAAAAGAAAATCCTTTGGTTGCGCCTAACTTTTGTATGCTTCTTAGGAAGCATCTTATGGGGTCCCGTATTATTGACGTTTACCAACCGCCTTTTGAGAGAGCGTTAGAGATAGTCTTTGAGGCAAGGACCGAACTTTATGAAACCGTCCGCCGAAAGCTGATTCTTGAAATAATGGGTCGAAGCAGTAATCTTATCTTTACCGACGGTGACGGTAAAATATACGACCTTCTCCGTCCTGTGGATATTACCACTTCAACCAAGCGTATTCTCGTTCCCGGGGCTATTTATTCGCCCCCACCCCCCCAGGAAAAGGCAGTTATCTGCGATGAAAACATAGATACCCTCGACCTTTTCTCCGAAAAGGAACTTTCCCAGCAGTTGCTTGATACTTATAAGGGATTTGCACCCCTTATCTGTCGTGAAATTTCCTTCAGAGCTACGGGCTCGGTGGATATAAGATGCGATACCCTCACCGATGACCAGCGTGATAAGGTCAGGTTTTTGCTTAAAAAACTTCTTGGTGATATAAATGAAAAAAGATTCACTCCGGTTATTCTTTGGCGAGATACCCCTTTTGACGTTTACTGCTTTGATATTCTTCAGTACGGAACTGCAGTAAAAACAGCGGAATTTTCCTCTGTGTCAAAGGCTCTTGACGAGTTTTTCGGGGAGAAGGATAAAGCGGAGCATTTTAAAAGAAGCTCCGATGACATACTTAAGTTGCTTACCAATATCCATTCCCGTGTCAGCCGAAAGATCGCGGCTCGCACCAAGGATATG
>JAZSCR010000186.1:0-6756 GCA_045530715.1 Eubacteriales bacterium | reverse complement strand
CGCACTCGTCAAAGGCCATTGCTATGGTTGAGGCAAGATGGGACTGTATTCTCATACTCTCCTCGGGACCCATAAATATCTTGTGTCCGTCAAGGTGAGATGCAAAGGTAACGCCCTCTTCCTTTATCTTGCGAAGAGAGGAAAGGGAGAATACTTGGAATCCGCCGCTGTCAGTAAGTATGGGACGCTTCCACGTGGTGAATTTATGCAGACCGCCAAGGTCGTGCACTACCTGGTCGTTGGGGCGGAGGTGGAGGTGATAGGTGTTGCAAAGCATTACCTGACAGCCCAACTCCTCAAGGTCGCCTGCCGATACACCGCCCTTTATTGCGGCGGCGGTGGCAACGTTCATAAAGACGGGGGTTTTTATGGTTCCGTGGGGAGTGACGAACTCGCCCAAACGGGCGGCGCCCTCTTGTTTGATTAATTTAAACATGCTTTAACCTCGTGTGCCAAGAGTTTCAAGAGGAATAAATCTATCCTCGGTTATGCCGCATTTTTCGGCAAAAGCGATAGCTTCGTCATAGCCGCACATCTTTTCGGGCTTATGACAGTCGGAACCTAAATGGAAAGAGCATCCCTGCTCTCTTGCCAGAGTGTATATTCTTTCGGTTTCTTCAACGACCGCGTACTTTTCCGCAAAGTAGTTGAAGTTTATCTCAACCGACTTTTTGGCCTCTGCAACAGCTTTGAAGCAGTCTATAAGCTCGTTATCGGTTATGCCTGAAAGAAGCTCTTTTCTTTCCTCAACGTATCCCATGGGAAGGAAGGGGTGGGCGATACCCGAAACAAAAGGTACCTCGATAGCCTTGTATATCCTTTCAAGCATCTTCTTTCTTGCAATTTCCACGGGAGTATCTTTCTCAATGGTAAAGCCCTTCATGTGGAAATGAGCGGTAGATACGATAACAAAATCAAACATAGCCGCGCTTTCCGCAGTAAACCCGAGAACGTCGTCCTTGTTCATGTCCGCTTCGCATCCGAAAAGGAACTGTATACCGTCGATAACTCCGGGTACGCCCTGCTCCTTTATAAGGGCGGAATGGGCGGGAGTCTGGTGAATATAGAACTTGGACGCGCCGGGTATTTTATCGTCCCAAATGTGGTCTGCAATTCCTATTTTGGTCAGTCCCCGTTCCTTTATTACGGGAAGATAGCTTTCTATGGTGGTAGAGTCGGGGGCGCAAACCGAAAGCCCCGTATGTACGTGGTAATCTGCGGTTATCTTCATTGTTAAAACTCTCTTTCGTATTAGTGAATAAAACAGGCGTCGCCAAAGGAAAAGAAGCGATATCTTTCCTTTACGGCCTCGTTGTATGCGTTAAGCATATTTTCTCTTCCCGCCAGTGCAGAAACAAGCATAAGGAGTGTGCTTTCGGGCAGATGGAAGTTTGTGATAAGGTTGTCTATGACGGTGAATTTAAAGCCGGGATAAATGAATATGTCCGTTTCGCCGCAACATTCGGTCAGGGGAGAGCCCTTTGCGTCACGTCCCGCCGTTTCAAGCACTCTGCAGGCGGTGGTACCTACGGCTATTACCTTGCCTCCGTCCTTCTTTGTCTGATTGATGACCTCGGCGGTGGCTTGGGGGAGAATGTAATATTCGGAGTGCATCTTGTGTTCCTCTATTACGTCCACCTTTACGGGACGGAAGGTTCCTATGCCCACGTGGAGGGTTACCGAAACCACCTTTATACCCTTTGCCTTTATCTTTTCAAGAAGCTCGGGGGTAAAGTGCAGACCCGCTGTGGGGGCTGCAACAGACCCCTCAGCCTTTGAATATACGGTCTGATATCTTTCGGGGTCGTCAAGCTTTTCCTTGATATAAGGGGGAAGGGGAACCTCGCCAAGCTGCTTGAGTCTGTCGTATACGTCGCCGTTATACTCAAACTCAATTACTCGGTTGCCTGTTTCAAGCTCGTCTATAACCGTAAAGTAAAGGTCGTCAATTCTGAATTTTCTGCCCTTTTTAACCTTTTTGCCGGGCTTTACTATACATTCCCAACGGTTTCCGCCGTGGGGACGGATGAGAAATATCTCAACGGGAGCGGGGTTTTCCACCTCTGTATCAACCCTTACGGCGTGAAGTCGCGCGGGGATAACTCGGCTGTCGTTTACTACAAGACAGTCACCCTCGTTGAGGTAATCTATGATATCGGAAAATGTCTTATGTTCAATCTCTCCCGTGACCTTGTCTATAGTCAGAAGGCGGCTCTTGTCCCTTTCCTTTATGGGGGTCTGGGCTATAAGCTCCTCGGGGAGATAATAGGTAAAATCGGATAATTTCATGGGGAAGTTTCCTGTTCTGTAAAAATCGTTATACTTATTTGGGTTTATTTTTACAAATATTTCATTGACAAACGGCCTTTAAAGTGCTATACTCTGCTAATAAAGTAAAACCTTCTTCGCCGGAGACGTAAATAATATGTACATCTTATATATTATACGACTAAGGCGGCAAAATGTCAAGTCCTGCGCAATGAATATTTTTTGAAATGTCCCGTGGCAGACTTAAATTGATGAAAGGATGGTAATACCATTATGAAAAAATACAGAATAGCCATTGTAGGCGCCACCGGTATGGTTGGCAGAACCTTCCTTAAGGTACTCGAAGAGTACGATCTCGATGCCGATTACACCCTCTTCTCCTCCGCCCGTTCCGCAGGCAGCGAAATGGACTTTATGGGCAAGAAGTACGTAGTTGAGGAGCTTACCGAGAACAGCTTCAAGGCAGGCTTTGATATCGCTCTCTTCTCCGCAGGCGGCTCCCGCAGCGAAAAGTTCGCTCCCATCGCCGCAGCTGACGGATGCGTTGTTATCGACAACAGCTCCGCTTGGAGAATGGATCCCGAGGTACCCCTCGTAGTTCCCGAAGTAAACCCCGACGATATCAGAATGTATAAAAATAAGGGTATTATCGCTAACCCCAACTGTTCCACCATTCAGGCTATGGTAGCCCTCAAGCCTCTTGATGATAAGTACACTATCAAGAGAGTCGTATACTCCACCTATCAGGCAGTTTCCGGCGCAGGCGTTGCAGGATATAACGACCTTAAGAACGGCATAAACGGGGAAGAACCCAAGAAGTTCCCCTATCCCATATTCAACAACTGTCTGCCTCACATAGACGTATTCACCGATACCGGTTATACCAAGGAAGAGCTTAAGATGGTTAACGAAACCAGAAAGATCCTCGGTCACCCCGACCTTAAGGTAACCGCTACTACCGTAAGAGTTCCCGTATTTGACTCCCACAGCGAAAGCATTAACGTTGAGTTTGAAAAGCCCTTTGATATCGAAGAGCTTAAGCAGATCCTTGCTTCCTTTGACGGGCTTGTTCTTCAGGATGATCCTGCAAACAACGTTTATCCCATGGCTATCACCGCCGCAGGTACCAATCCCGTATACGTTGGCCGTGTAAGACGCGACTTCAGCGTTGACAACGGTATCAATATGTGGGTCGTTGCCGACAATATCAGAAAGGGCGCCGCTACCAATACCGTACAGATCGCTCTTAAGCTGATTGAAATGTGGGAAAAAGAGGGCAAATAATAACCTCAAAAATGAATAAATAATGAACTTTCCCGTTTCGCTATTGCAAACGGGAAGTCTTTATGTTATAATATTCAGGTACGAATGCCCGACAAGGCTTACAAACGACTAAAACGGACGGCACGCTCCCGGTCAGAGCGCAGTGTCGTTGACACTGTCTAAGTGTCGTACTATCTTTAGGAGGACATTATAATGAAAGACGGAATCCATCCTCAGTACGAGGAAACTGTAATCAGATGCGTATGCGGTAACGAGATCCCCACCCGTTCCACCAAGAAGGACATCAGAGTTGAAATCTGCGCAAAGTGCCACCCCTTCTTTACCGGCAAGCAGAAGCTCACCGATAACGCAGGCGGCCGTGTTGACAGATTTAAGAAGAGATACAATCTCAAATAAGTTTGTTTATTGCGAAAAAATATCAGCCATCGTCAAAAGACGGTGGCTGATTTTTTTTGTGCTTTATTGTTTAGTTGTTTCCGTATATATCCTTTGAAAGAGCATACTTGTCCATATAGGCGTGATAGTTTTCGGTGTATTCCTTGCCTCCGCCCTTTTTGATGGAGTTGAGGTAGCTGTGAATATCAAGGGTTTCGTGGCTTGACATTTCAATAAGACAGCCTGCAATATTTGAGCAGTGGTCGGAAACTCTGGAAAGGTTGGAGATTATATCGGAGAGGATAAATCCCAGTTCTATAGAGCAAAGGCTCTTTTGGAGTCTAATGGTATGGCGGAGCTTTATCTGGTCGCGGAGATAGTCAACTACCTGTTCCAGAGGCTCTACCAGAGCCGCCATTTCCACGTCGCCCTCCATAAAGGATTCGTAGGTTACCTTCAGTATTTCATCTACTGCGTTTCTCATGGTGGAAAGCTCGTTTTTCGCATATTCGGAGAAGGTGATCTTCTTATCTGCTATCTCCTCTGCGGAGGTGACGAGGTTTACGGCGTGGTCGGAAATTCGCTCAAAATCTCCTATCATGTGGAGGAGCTTTGTGGCATCAACGCTATCCTTTTCGGACAGACTCTTTGAGGATATCTTTACAAGATATGAGCCCAAAACGTCCTCGTATATATCCGCCTTATCCTCTTCATCCCTTATTTCCTGCGCCAATTTGGGGTCATAATTATTAAAGAGGGTGAGGGCTTTTCTTAAAGAGCCTGTGGCAAGCTCTGCCATGCGGCAGGTAACCTTGCGAGCGTTTTCAAGAGCGATAGAGGGAGTTTCGAGAAGACGTTCGTCAAGCATTGCTGTGTATTCGTCACCCTTCTTGTCGTCGCCTTTTATGATGAGGTTAGCAAGCTTTTCAAGGAGCTTTGTAAAGGGCCACATAAAGGCTACCGCAAGTATCTTGAATACGGTATGAACTATGGCTATGCCGAACATATCTATGGCCGTACCGTTCATTACGGTAAATACGTCGAATACACCCGTTATCTGAAGAATCCAGCCTACAAGATAATACATGGAAAGCCAGAAAATAACGCTTATAACGTTAAATAAAAGATGTACAACGGCAGTTCTTTTACCGTTTTTATTTGCGCTGATTGCCGATATCATGGCCGTTACGCAGGTACCGATATTCTGACCCAAAACAATGGGAATAGCCGTGCCGAAGGATATGGCTCCCGTAACCGAAAGAGCCTGCAAAATACCTATTGATGCAGAGGAGGACTGAACGATTGCCGTCAGTATAAGACCTGCTAAAACGCCGAGAATGGGATTGTTGAAAAGTGTGAGTATCTGGGTAAAATTGGGGTCTCCCTTAAGTCCCGATACAGCGTCTGACATGAGGGTCATACCTACCATAAGAACTGCAAATCCCATAAGGATAGCGCCGGTATCCTTCTGTCTGTCCCTCTTTGCGAACATAATAAAGACAATACCGATAAGGGCAAGAACGGGCATCCACGCGTCGGGCTTTAAGAAGTTGAGCCATTCGGTAGCTTCGGCGCCGCCTTCAAGTCCGTTAAGAGCCGTGATCCAGGCAGTTACAGCCGTACCCACGTTTGCGCCCATAATAACGTTTATGGCTTGGGCGAGGAGCATGGTTCCCGAGGTAACAAAGCCTACCACCATTACCGTGGTGGCAGAGGACGACTGTATGACAGCCGTTACCACAAGGCCTAAAAGAAAGCCTTTGAGTTTACTCGAAGTTAAGTTTCCAAGAATGGTCTTAAGCTTTCTGCCCGCGCTCTTTTTCAGACCGTTTCCCATTACGTCCATACCGTAAAGGAAAAGGGCAAGTCCGCAACCAAGAGATAAGATTTCAAAGATTCCCATAGTCGTTTCCTCTCTATCGATTTATTATGTTCTGTTTAGCAAAGGGTGAGCTTAACTTCGCCCTTTCCGTCTTTACATTTTACGTTTGCAATAGCGCCGTTTATAAAGGTCATTCGGGGCCATACGTGGCCAACGTCGGCTTCCATAATGATGGGCGCATCTCCCAGAGCCTTTAATACGGCTTCCTCATAGGTCATTCCCACAAAGGATTTTTCAAAGCATACTCTGCCGAAAATAAAGCCCCTCGCGGTGTTGAACCATCCCGCTTCTTTCATGTGCCATAGGGTGAGGTAGACCTGCTCTGCAGTAAGGGAGAATATATCAAAATACCATATTACGCCGTCGTCGAAGTATCTTTCGCAGAAGCTTATGGTACCGTCGTATTTTGTGCCGATAAGGTTCATCAGGCAGTCCATACACCCGCCCAAAAGTCGGCCTCTTTCAATAAAATCTCCGTTGGGAGTAAGCCATTTTACGGGGAGGGATTCCTCTTCGCCCGTTTCGTAGTTTTTACGGATATAGGTGTCAAAATTCTGCTGTACGGGGATGTTTCCTTTGAGTATCTCAAAGTTGTATTCCGCCGTTTTTCCTGGATCGGGCGCGTCAAATCCTCCTGCGTTACAGCCGTATATGGTGGCAACGTCAAGGCAGGTGGTAATGGGGTAGAGGAGGTTTGTGGGGTCGGAGTATCCCTGCAGCCACTTGGGGTTGTTCATTATGACCTGTGGGTCAAGATGATTAAGCATAGTTGTCAGCAGGTCGCCGCCGCAGGCACAGAATACAGCGTCGGTTTCGGGGTCGCAAAAGGCCTCGTTAAGCTCCTTTACTCTTGTCTTCGGATCGGCCGATTCAAGCAGTCCGCTTCTTACCGAGGCGGATTCCTTTATTTTCCATCCGTTTGCTTCTATTCTTGAAAGGGAAAGGTC
>JAZSCR010000125.1:0-19721 GCA_045530715.1 Eubacteriales bacterium | reverse complement strand
TACCACCCAAAACACGGATGCACATGATTTCTTTAGCACCGGTATTGTCGGCAACCTGCAGTAAAGTTTGCTGTTGAATCATATCAATACTCCTTCTGCATTACTTGGCCTTCTCGATAATCTCAACCAAACGCCAGCACTTTTCTTTAGAAAGGGGTCTGGTTTCCATTACCTTGACTTTATCGCCAATGCCGCACTCGTTATTTTCGTCATGAGCCTTCAGTTTGTAGGTTCTCTTTATAACCTTCTTGTAAAGGGGATGTCTTACATTCTCGAATATAGCCACGACGATGGTTTTATCCATTTTGTCGGAAACAACAGTACCGACTCTGGTTTTTCTTAAAGCTCTTTCACTCATCGTTTTTCCTCCTGACTCAACCGTTGAGTTCTTTCTCACGGATTATAGTTTTTACTCTAGCTATATCCTTCTTAACTGCGGCAAGCCTTACAGGGTTGTCCAGCTGCTGAGTAGCGTGCTGGAAACGAAGATTGAAGAGCTCCTGTTTCAGGTCCTTGAGCTTGGTTTCAAGCTCTGCAGAGGACATATCTCTTACTTCTTTTGCTTTCATTATTCGTTACCTCCGTTGGCATCAACCGCATCTTCAGCTGCTGCGGTCTGGGGCTTTGCGATAAATTTGCACTTAATGGGGAGCTTGTGGGATGCAAGACGCATAGCTTCTCTTGCGATCTCTTCGGAAACGCCAGCCATTTCAAACATGATACGGCCGGGTTTTACTACTGCTACCCAATATTCGGGAGAACCTTTACCGGAACCCATTCGGGTTTCAGCGGGCTTCTCAGTGATGGGCTTATCGGGGAAAATCTTGATCCAGACTTTACCGCCTCTCTTGGTATAACGGGTCATCGCAATACGGGCTGCTTCGATCTGGTTGGAAGTAATCCACGCAGGTTCGGTAGCCACGAGACCGTACTGGCCGCTGGAAAGAGTGTTACCTCTGCTGGCCTTACCGGTCAGTCTGCCGCGATGTACGCGTCTATATTTTACTCTTTTTGGCTGTAACATTGCGCTTTTCCTCCCTTGCTGTAAAATTCTTTCCGGAAGACAGAACCTCACCCTTGTAGATCCAAACCTTGACGCCTATACGACCGTAGGTGGTATGAGCTTCGGTGAAACCGTAGTCAATGTCAGCTCTGAGGGTCTGAAGAGGAATAGTGCCTTCATGATAATGCTCGGTTCTTGCGATTTCAGCACCGCCGAGACGGCCGGAAACGCAAACTTTGATACCCTTAACGCCGGTCTTCATGGTTCTTTCGATAGCCATTCTGGTGGCACGTCTGAAAGAGGTTCTCTTTTCGAGGTCGGCTGCGATTCTCTGAGCAACGAGAATTGCATTCTGGTCGGGTCTTCTTTCTTCAACGATTGTTATATAGATGTTCTTTCCGATGTAAGCAGAAACGTCTTTTCTGAGCTTCTCTATTTCGGAACCGTTCTTACCCATGATCATAGCGGGTCTAGCGCACTTGAGGAAGAGCTTAATTCTTCCGGAGTTGTCACGCTCGATCTCTATGCGGGCAACACTTGCACCTGCAAGTCTTTTGGTGATGAACTTTCTGATGTTATAGTCTTCAACGAGAGTGTCGCCGAACTGTTCGTCATGGGCATACCATCTGGAATCCCAGTTACGAATAACACCAACTCTAAGTCCATGAGGATTAACTTTCTGTCCCATTCAACTATCCCCCTTATTCTTTCTCTGCGAGGATCATCGTAACGTTCGAGGATCTCTTAAGCATGATATCGGCTCTGCCTCTTGCTCTGGGAACCAGTCTTTTCATAGTGGTAGCAGGACCAACGTAACATTCTTTGACATAAAGCTTGGACACGTCCATACCATGGTTGTGTTCAGCGTTTGCTGCCGCAGATTTAACAAGTTTATAGAGAGGGAGGCTTGCTGCTTTGGGAGTGTTCTGCAGTATAGCCATTGCGGTACCCACATCTTTTTTTCTGATAAGGTCAAGAACGATCTTAACCTTTCTGGGTGTAATGCGGATGCCTCTTAAATATGCTTTTGCTTCCATTATTTATTCAGCCTCCTTGATTATTTGCCTGTGTTGGACGTTTTGGAGCCGGAGTGGCCCTTGAAAAGTCTGGTAGGCGCGAACTCGCCGAGCTTATGTCCAACCATATCTTCGGTTACGTATACAGGAACGTGCTTTCTGCCGTCGTGTACTGCGAAGGTGTGGCCAACGAACTCGGGGAATATGGTCGAGGCGCGAGACCAGGTCTTAAGAACTATCTTTTCGCCGCTTTCATTCATAGCGACTACTTTCTTATAAAGGGATTCTTCCACGTAGGGGCCCTTTTTAATACTTCTACCCATTATTATCGCACCTCCTATTTAGCGTTTCTACGTTTTACAATGAATTTGTTAGTTCTGTTCTTCTTCTTGCGGGTCTTGTAACCAAGAGCAGGTTTACCCCAAGGAGTAACAGGGCCGGGACGGCCGATGGGGGACTTACCTTCACCACCACCGTGAGGATGGTCGCAGGGGTTCATTACGGAACCTCTTACGGTAGGTCTGATACCCATATGACGGGTTCTACCGGCTTTACCGATCTTAACGTTTTCATGATCGATATTACCAACAGTACCGATAACAGCCTTGCAAACCAGGAGAACAAGACGAACTTCACCGGAAGGAAGTCTTACCTGAGCGTAGCCGTTTTCTTTAGCCATGAGCTGAGCATTGGTACCAGCGGAACGAACCAGCTGAGCGCCTCTGCCGGGATGAAGCTCGATGTTGTGAATCATAGTACCAACAGGAATGTTCTCGAGGGGGAGACAGTTACCGGGCTTGATATCAGAGGAAGCGCCGGACTGAACAACGTCGCCAACCTTAAGGGAAAGAGGAGCAACGATGTAGCTCTTCTTGCCGTCAGCGTACTGAACGAGAGCAATGTTAGCAGATCTGTTGGGGTCGTATTCGATAGAAAGAACAGTAGCCTTCTCGTCAACGCGATTACGCTTGAAGTCGATGATTCTGTACTTTCTTCTGTTGCCGCCGCCGTGATGACGAACGGTTATTCTTCCGTAGCTGTTACGGCCGGAAGTCTTCTTGAGGGGAGCAAGAAGAGATTTCTCGGGGGTGGTAGTGGTGATCTCTTCGAAAGTAGATACCGACATGCCTCTTCTACCGGGAGTGGTCGGTTTGTAATATTTAATAGCCATGGTCGCACTCCTTTACATGAGGTTGTCGAAGAATTCGATGGTCTTGGAGTCAGCGGTAAGGGTAACAACTGCCTTCTTGTAGGAAGCGGTCTTGCCAGCCTTGTAGCGAACTCTCTTTACTTTGCCGTCATACTTCATAGTGTTAACGGAAAGAACCTGAACCTTGAAAAGCTCTTCAACAGCGTTCTTAATCTCTATCTTATTTGCATCTTTTGCAACTTCGAAGGTGTACTTACGTTCGTTGCGCATCAAATCCATGCTGCGCTCGGTAATTACAGGCTTCAATATAATGTCCTGAGCAAATTTCATC
This sequence comes from Eubacteriales bacterium, assembly GCA_045530715.1. GTDB lineage: Bacteria > Bacillota > Clostridia > Oscillospirales > UBA644 > JAZQLP01. The sequence goes on along the minus strand of JAZSCR010000125.1, from coordinate 16,221 downwards.
AGTTATATACCTCCTCCATCTTCTCAACAGCGGACTTGGTAACTATGAACTTGTCGTAGTTGATGATGTCGTATATGTTGAGTGTGTTTACGTAGAGGGTCTTTACATTGGGAAGGTTTTTAGCGCTCTGAACAACGTTCTTGTCGGGACCTTCGATAACTACGAGAGCCTTGCCTTCAACGTTAAGAGCATTGAGAACCTTGACCATCTGCTTGGTTTTGATCTCATCGAACTTGAGGGTGTCGAGAACGATCATGTTGCCTTCTGCCACCTTAGCGGAGAATGCAGACTTGAATGCCTGTCTCTTAGCCTTCTTGTTCATGGAGTATCTGTAGCTGCGGGGCTGGGGACCGAAAACGATACCACCGTGTACCCACTGGGGAGCTCTTCTGGAACCCTGACGGGCAGAACCTCTGCCTTTCTGGGGGAAGGGCTTTCTACCGCCGCCTCTGACCATAGAACGGGTCAGTGTGGAGGAGGTACCCTGGCGCTGGTTAGCGAGGTAATTCTTTACGGCTTCGTGAAGAAGAGCAAGATTTACGTCAACGCCGAATATGTCGTCTTTTAATTCTATGGTACCGGCTTCTTTGCCTTCCATATCGTAAACTTTAAGTTCCATATCTCTTCCTCCTTACTTCGCCTGCTTGATTGCGGTTCTTACGATTACAAGACCGCCGTTAGGACCGGGGATGGCACCCTTGATAGCGATAAGGTTGTTTTCAACGTCTACCTTAACGATGTCCAGGTTCTGAACGGTAACCTGTTCATGACCCATGTGACCGGGCATGCCCTTACCCTTCATAACTCTGGAGGGGTCGGTGTTAGCGCCCATAGAACCCTGATGTCTGTGGTAGCCGGAACCGTGTGCCTTAGGTCCGATATGATAACCGTGACGCTTGATTGCGCCCTGGTATCCTTTACCCTTGGAAGTACCAGTTACATCGACGATATCGCCGGCTGCAAAGGTATCTGCCTTAATGATGTCGCCTACGTTAAGTTCGGAGTCGAGATCGAATTCCTTAAGTACTCTCTTGTAAGCAACCTTAGCTTTGTCAAAATGACCTTTAAGAGGCTTGGTAACAAGCTTCTCTCTGATGTCTTCGAAGCCGAGCTGAACAGCGTTGTAACCATCGGTTTCAACGGTCTTCTTCATTACGACCACACAGGGGCCGGCTTCAAGTACGGTTACGGGAACGATTTTCCCGTTTTCGGTGAAAAGCTGAGTCATACCAACTTTTCTGCCGATAATTCCTTTTTCCATTTTTTGTTCTCCTTTCGGTTATTGGTTGGTTTCCCAACGTGACCGCTACCCTCTCGGGTATCAGAACAGCTCGTAAAACCCGTTTGCATTATTGAAACATCATAATGTAATTCGGCGGTAAGAACCGGCATCCGCAGAGCTGTCATCGGCGGACGGCTTATTTTTCGAAATTCTTACGGAAGTCATGGCTTAACTTCCGTGGCCTTGGGGTTCGTCCTTACAGCTTGATTTCGATTTCAACGCCCGCAGGAAGTTCTACGGACATAAGAGCTTCAACAGTCTTCTGAGTGGGCTTGATGATGTCGATTACTCTCTTGTGAGTTCTGTACTCGAACTGCTCACGGGAATCCTTATACTTGTGAACTGCTCTGAGGATGGTGATTATCTCCTTGTCAGTAGGAAGGGGGATAGGACCGGAGAATGTAGCGTTCATTCTCTTGGCAGTCTCCACGATCTTCTCAGCAGCCTGATCGATAAGGTAATGATCATAGGATTTCAGACGGATTCTCATTTTTTCTTTTGCCATTTCTTTTTTCGCCTCCTTAATTGATCGAAGAACGCTTTTGCGATCTGATATTATTAATATGTTTGCAGACCAGCGTTTCTTCGTCGAAAGCTCTTCGTTTAAGGCTCAGCTTCAGCCTTTTTTGAAGAGGTGACAGGCGATTGAATATCCGAACACCAAGCCGTGCGTTTCACTTTTTGGGCATAATAAATCCGGACGCAGCTATACCGGTCCGAATAAAGGTGGTGCCCAGCGGTAAACGGTTCACGCTTACTTTGGCAAAGTTCGGTCAATCCAATCTTGTCGGATTATGCTCCATCGAAATTACCCGGAGAGGTTATTCAGGCCTCCCGGCAACCTCCGACTTCAACGCAATATTTAGCCATGCTCGAGTATTATATCATAATCTCAAGCAAAATGCAATACCTAAACGCAAATTTCTTTATGAACTTTTTGTAAACCAATTTTCCCCTATTTTAACTCCTTTTTCGCCCCTTTAAACTGCCGTTTTCCCTATATATATTAATAGGTAGGCAACTTTCAAAAATTGCAATTTTAAGCAGTGAAACACACGGATACGTGGTTTTCTTTTCCTTGTTCACAGCATAAATCCAACACAAAAAGACAATCCCGTGCAAATTACCACAGTAAGCCCCCGCCCCACAATATAGGGACGAATATCAAGGTTGGCCTCCTTGAGAAAACAAATCGCCTGCATATTTGCGCACAATCCTGAAAAAGATAAAAGAAAGGCCGAAAGAACAAACCGCCAATAAATTGACGGTATCCCCTCACCAAGGGCAGAAATTCCCGCAGTCAGCTCAAAAAGCCCACGGAAAAGAGCTGTTTTAACAGAATTATTTAAAAAGTCTCCCATTAGCCCCTCTCCCAAAGAAAGAAGAGCAGAGAAAAATATTACGAAGGAGCAAACCGTATTTACCGACTCCCACCCTGATATACAAGCTCCCGTAAATGAGGACAGAACAGAATGCTTTTCAGGAGATTTTGATAAACTTTCGGAGCGAAAGGCCTGCCCATCACCAAAAATACGGCAAACCGTACTCCCGCATATAATGGAAGAGAGCGCAAGTATGCAAAAAAGCATAACTCCCGCTAAAGGCGTATTAAAAAAGCCCCCGCAAAAGGCTATTACAAAGGCAGGCGAGGGGCCGTTTGAAAAGGCCGCCCCGATTTCCGCTTCTCTCTTGGATAAAGTGCCCGAACGGTACATTCCCGCTGCAGATTTGGCCCCAATGGGAAATCCCGCCACCAGCCCTGTCAACCAAAGGGCAAAAACCTCGCCACTCGCTCCGAAAAGCACCTTGGAAATTGAAGAAAAAGGGCGGGAAACCCACTTGGTAAATTCCGTTTTTATAAAAAAGGAGGAAAGCACGGCAAAAGGGAAAAGTGAGGGAATACCCCCCTCCACGCAAAGAGAAAGTCCGGAGGCTACTCCCGCTTTTACTTTATGGGGAAAAGCCAAAAAAAGAAGAAACACACACCCGAAGACGGCTGTCCACAATCCTAAAACCGACAGTCTCCCGTTTTTTCGCCCCTCAGCGACAAGAATTTTCTCCAAATAAAAACACCCCGTAAAAGATCTAATCAAGATTAATAACGCAAAAAGCCATAAAATATTACTTGTTTCTTTGATATTATATTGTATAATAATGTACAAAGAAGATTCTGACCGCGGTCAGATAAAATTTAAGGATGGATAGAAATATGAAAGTATTAGGCGTACTCACCAGCGGCGGCGACAGCCAGGGCATGAACGCAGCCGTAAGAGCAGTTGTAAGAACCGCCCGCGCCCAGGGTATGAAAGTTATGGGTATCCACGACGGATACAAAGGTCTTATAGAAGGTCACGTAGAAGAGCTTACCGAAACCTCTGTTTCCGACATTATAGCAAAGGGCGGCACCTTCCTCCGTACTGCACGTTGCCTTGAATTCAAGGAAGAAGCAGGCGTACTCAAGGCTGTTGAATCCTGTAAGAAGCTTGGCATCGAGGGTATCGTTGCCATCGGCGGCGACGGCTCCTTCAGAGGCGCCCGTGACCTTTGTCTCCACGGTATCAAGTGCGTAGGCATCCCCGGCACTATCGACAACGATATTGCCTGCTCCGAATACACCATCGGCTTTGACACCTGTCTTAACGTTTGCGTAGACTGCATCGACAGACTCAGAGATACCGCAGCATCCCACAGCCGTTGCTCCGTAGTTGAAGTTATGGGCAGAAACGCAGGCTGGGTAGCTCTTGAATCCGGTATTATGGGCGGAGCTTCCGCTATTCTCGTTCCCGAGGTTGAATTTGACCTCCAGAAGGACGTTATCGACAGAATCGAAAAGGCAAAGGCTCTCGGCAAGAACAGCTTTATCGTAGTTGTTTCCGAAGGTATCTTCGCTGACGAAAAGTCCAATAAAAACTACGAATACGTTGTTAAAAACAATATTGCAGACGCCGATGCTCTTGCAAAGGCAATAGAGGCGGCCACTGGCGTAACCTCCAGAGGTACCGTTCTCGGCCACATTCAGAGAGGCGGCGTTCCCACAGGTAAGGACAGAGCAATCGCTTCCGAAATGGGCCACTATGCAGTATCCAAGCTCCTTGCAAACGACATCTACAACCGTGTTGTAGCAGTAAAGGACGGCAAGATTACCGATATAGACATTCTTGAAGGCCTTAACATGAAAAAGCACTTCGACGTTGCCCGCTACGAAATGGCAAACACCGTCAACCTTTAATCAACACAAAAGAGGGTGTCGCCCTGCGGCATCCTCTATCTTTATATTCGAAAGGGAACAGAAAAATGTTCGATTGGAAAGAAGCCCTCAATTCTCCCCTTAAAGAAGAACGCATCAACGGGGTTAAAAAGGTAAAGGAAATGATAGACAGGGGTGAGCTCACCCCCGATTGTGATATGCAGGACGTAAACAATCACATACATACCACCTATTCTTTCTCCCCCTACTCCCCCGCCCGCGCAGTTGTGGAAGGCTGGAAAGCAGGCCTGAAGACCATAGGCATTATGGACCACGACAGTATAAGCGGAGCCGCAGAATTCGTAGAAGCGGCGGAGATTCTGGGAATTGCCGCAACGGTTGGTATTGAATGTAGAGTAAGAATGGATGCTACCCCCTTCCTCTGCAACATAAACAACCCCGACCAAGCAGGGGTGGCTTACGTTTCCATTCACGGAATCCCTCATCATCAGTTTGACAGGGTAAACGAGTTTTTCGCGCCTTACAGAGAGAATAGAAATCTCCGTAACAGAAAGATGACCCAAAACATCAACGACCTCATGGCTCCCTACGGCATCACCCTTGATTTTGAAAAGGACGTTATGCCCATTTCCATGACCCACGAAGGGGGCAGTATTACCGAAAGACATATCCTTTTTGCCCTGAGCCTTAAGATGATAGAAAAGGTTGGTAAGGCAGGAATAAAAGACTTCCTTACAAGCACCGTAGGACTACCCCTTTCGGCAAAGGTCGGGGATTTCCTTTCCGACACCCAAAACCCCTTCTTCGAATACGACCTTTTAGGCGCCCTTAAGAGCAATCTCGTATCCAGATTTTACGTAGATGCCACGGACGAATGTCCCACTCTTGACGAGTATATTGCTTTTGCCGAAGAAATCGGCGGCATCTCCGCCTACCCCTACCTTGGGGATGTGGGAGATTCCGTAACAGGCGACAAAAAGGCACAGAAATTCGAGGATAGCTTCCTCGACGAGCTTTTTGAGTTCCTAAAAGAAAAGGGCGTAAGGGCCATTACCTATATGCCCTCCCGTAATACCAAGGCACAGCTTGAAAGAGTACAGGCCTTGGCAGACAGCCTGGGCTTTTTCAAGATAAGCGGCGAGGATATAAACTCTTCCCGTCAGAACTTTATCTGCTACGCCCAGCGTGACGAGATGTTCATTCCCCTATACGATGCGGCTTGGGCTCTTATCGGCCACGAGCAGGCGGCCACAGAAGACCCCGAAAAAGGATTCTTCTCCCCCGACACAATAAAGGCCTTCCCTACCATATCCGAAAGAACAGCTTACTTTGCAAGGCTGGCAAAGGGCAAATACGGAGCCGATAAATAGGTTACTTTGGGCTTTTTTATGAATATACGCCCCTAACTATTGAAAAACGCCAACGAATGTGTTATCATATAATGTATATTATATTGCTTTATCAGAATAAAGCATAGGGTAAACCCCTAAATTTACGAAAGGACAGGTCGCACCAATGAAAAGAGTTACCGTTAAGGAAATCTTCTCTGCACCCGAAAGCTTTGCAGGTAAAGAAATTACCGTTGCAGGCTGGGCAAGAACAATCAGAGACTCCAAGGCCTTCGGCTTTATTGAGCTCAACGACGGAAGTTATTTCAAATCCGTACAGATAGTATTTGAAGAGGCTAAAATAAATAATTACAAGCAGATTGCGAAGCTCAACGTAGGCTCTGCGGTAGCAGTTACGGGCGTTGTTGTAATGACTCCCGAAAACAAGCAGCCCTTTGAAATCAAGGCCACGACTGTAGAAGTAAAGGGTGAATCCACCCCCGATTATCCTCTTCAGAAAAAGAGACATTCCTTGGAGTTTCTCCGTGAAAAGGCATATCTCCGTCCCAGAACCAATACCTTCTCCGCAGTATTCAGAGTTCGTTCCGTTGCCGCATACGCAATCCACGAATTCTTTAACAGCAGAGGATTTGTATACGTTCACACTCCCCTTATCACCTGCGCTGACTGTGAAGGCGCCGGCGAAACCTTCAAAGTTACCACTATGGACTTTAACAATCCTCCCAAGACAGAGGACGGCAAGGTAGACTACTCCAAGGACTTCTTCGGCAAAGAGGCAAACCTCACAGTTTCGGGTCAGCTTAACGCCGAAACCTACGCCCTTGCATTCGGTAAGATATACACCTTCGGTCCCACCTTCAGAGCTGAAAACTCCAACACCGCCCGTCACGCGGCAGAGTTCTGGATGATAGAGCCTGAAATCGCATTTGCAGACCTTAACGACGATATCGAGCTTGCAACCGACATGATCAAGTACGTTATCAACACCGTTATGGAAAAGTGCGCTCCCGAAATCGAGTTCTTCAACTCCTTCGTTGACAAGGGTCTTATTGAGCGCCTTACCCACGTTGCAACCTCCGACTTCGGCAGAGTTACCTATACCGAAGCCGTTGAGATACTCAAGAAGAACAACGAAAACTTCGAATACAAGGTTAAATGGGGCTCCGACCTCCAGACCGAGCACGAAAGATACCTCACCGAGCAGGTATTCAAGCGTCCCGTATTCGTTACCGACTATCCCAAGGAAATCAAGGCCTTCTATATGCGCTTAAACGACGACGGCAAGACCGTTGCAGCAACCGACCTTCTCGTTCCCGGTATCGGTGAGATAATCGGCGGAAGCCAGAGAGAAGAGCGTCTTGACTACCTCATGGCCGCATACGAAAGAATGGGACTTAAGCCCGAGGATTACTGGTGGTACACCGACCTCCGTAAATACGGCGGCGTAGAGCACGCAGGCTTCGGTCTTGGCTTTGAAAGACTCATTATGTACCTTACCGGTATGAGCAACATCAGAGACGTTATTCCCTTCCCCAGAACAGTTGGCAACGCCCAGTACTAAAAACACATAAATCTATAACGAATTGGACTGATGATTCAGATGATAAAAAATCTGAGCAAAGAAGCTCTTAAGGAATATTATCAGGAGCTTAAAAACAAATACGAAGAATACAAGGCTATGGGACTTAATCTGGATATGTCCAGAGGTAAGCCCTGCCAGGAGCAGCTTGACCTTTCGGCCAAGATTCTCACCATCCTTAACGATAGCGAGGACTGCATATCCAAGGACGGTACCGACTGCCGTAACTACGGCGTTCTTGCAGGTATCGTTGAGGCAAGAGAGATGTTTGCAGAGCTGTTTGACGTTGAGGTGGAGGAAACCATCGTTGGCGGCAACAGTAGCCTTAACATGATCTACGACACCATTTGCAGAGCAATGCTCTTTGGTGTTTACGGGGGAGAAAAGCCTTGGGGTCAACAGGGCGAGATCAAGTTCCTCTGCCCCGTTCCCGGATACGACAGACACTTTGCTATCTGCGAAGCCTTCGGAATCAAGATGATAAACGTTCCCATGACTCCCACCGGCCCTGACATGAAGATAGTTAAGGAATACGTTGAGTCCGACCCCCAGATAAAGGGTATCTGGTGCGTTCCCAAGTATTCCAACCCCGACGGTATCACGTATTCCGCAGACACGGTAATGGCACTGGTAGACCTTGAGCCTGCCGCACCCGACTTCAGAATATTCTGGGACAACGCCTATGCTGTACATTACTTTGCCGACGAGGACGACAAGCTTGTGGAAATAATGAACGAGCTCAAGAAGCGCGGTAAGGAAGATATGCTCTTTATGTACACATCCACATCCAAGGTTTCCTATCCCGGCGCGGGCGTAGGAGCCATGGCCGCTTCCAAGAACAACGTTCAGCTTATTCTTAAGCAGATGATGCCCCAGTGCATCGGTCCCGACAAGCTTAACCAGCTTCGTCACGTACGTTATTTCAAGGACGCTACGGGCTACAAGCAGTACATGAAAAAGCATGCGGCCATTCTCCGCCCCAGATTCGAAACGGTTCTTGAAACCCTTAAAAGAGAGCTTGGCGGCGAAGATATTGCCCACTGGATAGAGCCTAACGGCGGCTACTTCGTATCCCTTTACGTTATGGAAGGCTGTGCAAAGAGGGTTGTTTCACTTCTTGCAGAAGCGGGCGTTAAGATGACCTCCGCGGGCGCAACCTATCCCTACGGAAAGGACCCCTCCGATAGCAATATCCGTATAGCTCCCACCTACCCCACCACCGACGAGCTCCATATAGCAATGGATATGCTCTGTCTGTGCGTAAAGATGGCGGCAGCAGAAAAGCTTCTTGAAAAATAAAACCAAATAAAAAGATATGGGCAAGCCGAAAGGCTTGCCCGTTTTTTATTCTTAATATTTCAGTTTTCCTTTTCTTGAATATGCCACCATAGCGGTTTTTGCCGCGCCCACGGCACCTTCGGAATCAATAACAGTCAAACGAACAGGAAGAGAATATCTGTCCTTTACCACGTCCACAAAGGCGGGACACTTGCGGGCAAGATTACCCGTAAGAACTATGCCGTCAAAACCGCCCACCTTGAGGAACTGTTCGTAATATGGGTGTAACTCCTCTGCAATACCCTCAAGAACCGAGTATGTCAGCCTGTCGGGGGTAAAGGATTCTGCGTAAAGATTATTTATCGTACCCCTCTTAAAGGGTTCCTTACGGGTACCCACAAAGCATGTGGAGGTAACAGGCCTGGGCTCACCCTTCTTTTCAAAAGTGTCCATGGTATGGTATATCTCTTCAGCGGTTTTCTCAATACCGAAGGAAGCAAGAACCTTTCGGAAAAACTCGTTGAGAGCCGCATATGCCGCACCGCAGCATAAGGATGATGCAGTATATATATACTGGTTGTCAAAATAGGGTCTTATTTCTGTGTTTTCGTCCACGTCTACGGCGTTTTTCATCACGCAGGATATCTGACCGCCGGTACCAACGTTGAGGATCATCTCATTCTCTGTAGCTCCCGAACCGTAAAGAGCCGACTGGCTGTCGCCAACGGCACAGCAAACGTAAACTTCCCTATCGGTTTTACCTATAACCGCAACGTCGGCAGATACGTCGGGGAGAAGTGAAGCTTCAATATCCAACATTTCAAGGGAATCGGTATCAAAAGCATCCCTTGCTATGTCGTAAAGGCCAAGACTTGCGGCGTTGGTGGGGTGGATGGGGCATTCTGTTTTATTTGCAATCTGCATAGCAACGTAGTCGCCTATGGTGCAGATCTTATCGTATTCAGCGGGAAGCATCCCTTTATCGGCAAGATAGAAATGGGTGCAAAGACCGTATCCCGAAAATACCTTATACCCTGTTCTGAAGCTGATATATTCAGCATAGGTCATGCCGCCTCTGTATATTTCGTTTCCGCAGGCATCCTGCCAGGTATATAGGGGAGACACGGCCTTTCCTTTGTTGGTATAAAGTATGCCGTGCATCTGACAGCAAATTCCTATACAGTCGGGGGAATCCTTGCCTTCGGACTCGGATAGAAGTCTGTCAAGATTTTCCTTAACTATCTCCACTATTCTTTCGGGTGATTGCAGACTGTGGGGCGCAGAAGCCGAAAGGGTAGCATCATTCCTTACGGAAAATTCCTTGAGGAGCTTTGCGCTATTGCTGATTTTTACAAATGATATCGTCGTAGTACCGATGTCTATGCCGATATAACTCACTTATTTTTCCTCGCTTATAATAGATTTATTTACACTGTATAGGGGCTTTATTTCCTTTTTCCATATTCTTATAAAGAGAAGGGTACTTACAGTAACGCTGGCAAGCTCTGCGATGGGGAACGCCCACCATACGGCAGAAAGGCCTATTGTTCTTGACAGAATAAAGGCCACGGGAAGAAGAACCAAAAGCTGTCTTGCCATGGAAACTGACATGCTTGAAAGGCCGTGTCCCAGCGCCTGGAATACTGAACCTACCACTATACAGTAACCTGCCAAAAGGAAGCTTATGCTTATGGTTCTGAGGGCGGGAAGACCCAGCTCAAGCATGGTGGCCGAGGGGTTAAAGAATCCCAAAAGAACATGGGGGAATATCTGGAAAAGGGCGAAGCCCAGTGCCATGACGCTAACGGCACCCGCAATACTCAACTTAATGGTTTTGGATATTCTGTCAGGTCGTTTTGCGCCGTAGTTATATGCAATAATGGGAACCATACCGTTGTTTAACCCAAACACGGGCATAAACACAAAGCTCTGAAGCTTAAAATATGCTCCAAATACCGACATGGCCGTATCGGAAAATGTGCCTAATATGAGATTCATACCGTAGGTCATAATAGAACCTACCGCGCCCATAAGAGCGGAAGGAATACCAACGGAGAGTATCTTACCTATGGTACGGAAGGATATTTTAAATTTACGGTAGGAAATGTGTACTTCCTTGTTATACCTGAAATGGAGGAACATGGCTATTCCCGCAGAAGTAAACTGTCCTATAAGGGTAGCTATGGCGGCACCGGTAACACCCATGTCAAGCACAAAGATAAATATAGGGTCAAGGATTATGTTGACTATGGCGCCCGTGGTCTGGGAAATCATTGAGAAAAGAGTCTTTCCTGTGGAGAGAAGAAGCCTTTCAAAGGTAACCTCAACAATAAAGCCCAAAGAAAAAACGGTAATATAGAAAAGGTATTCCTTACCGTATTCTATAATCTGAAGGTTCTCGGTCTGGGATGCAAAGAACGTCTCTGTAAAGAAAAGACCAAATACGAGGAATATGGCGTAAATAGCCACCACTATAAGAAGTCCGTTTGAGGCCACCTTCTGTACGGCCTTCATATCCTTTTCCCCGAGCTTGCGGGAAAGAAGTGCATTGATACCAACGCCCACGCCCACGGAGCAGGCTATCATAAGATTTTGTATAGGGAAGGCTAAGGATACGGCGGTAAAGGCATCCTCGTTTATCATTGCAACGAAAACGCTGTCTACTATATTATATAGGGCTTGCACCAGCATTGAAATAACCATAGGCAGGGACAAAGTAAAGAGAAGCTTGCCTACGGGCATGGTGCCCATTCTATTTTCGGTAACCTCTACGGGTTTTGTTTGGGTCTGATTTTCCAATTATCCGTCCTCTTTCATCATTTATACAAGATATTTTACCATAAATAAATATAAAAATCAAGAGGAGCCAAAGGCTTGTTACTTTTTTTTCATTCATCTTTTACCTTTGGTATACTTGCTCCAAAAGACGGAAATAATATCCTTAAATTCCAAAAAGTCGCAGGAGGAAAAGGTGATAAAGGGTAGTATGAAAAATGTTATCATAATTAAAAATACGGGGAGCGAGGTTTTTGAGCAGGCAATCTTTATTCTCCGCCCCCACAAAAAAGAGTACAGCGAGAAGCATATAAGGAACGAAGCCCGCAGGATAATAGCGGAAAAAACAGACATTTCGGGAAGAAACAGTAAACTTTTCGGGAAATAGCATTTTTGTGCATTTTGCCAACTTGACAAAAGCCCTAATCTACGTTTTGCGATATCAAAACACCCCCTTTTGTTTTACACCCTTATTCGACAGCTTTTGCATATTTTCTGTGGAAAACCCTGTGGAAAAAGTGGATAAGTCCCTATGTTAAGCCCTTTTTTGCCCATTATGATATTTGGAAATTTTATTAATATGCAAAAGTAAGGGTATACCACTTTAACTGAAATTATCCCTATTTAAGCATATTTTTCCACTTTTACTATACTGATTTACCCTTTTATCCACAGAAAGCGGCCACTTTACAGTCAAGTTTTATACTCTGTGATAACAGGGTTTTCAACTTTTTCTGTGGAAAACCTTGTGGATAATGTGCAAAACCCCGTTAGTTTAGCCATTTTTCCAACCAAATAGTGGTAGTTGATAACATCTGTCACATTTTTGTGCCAATTAAAAAAGTGGGTAAACAAGAGGTTTTTTGGGGCTGTGGAAAAGTTTGTGCAAAATGCTTAAAGCCATTCACTTGACAAAGCTTTTTAAGTGATGTATAATCAAGGTAAACACACAACGAAAGGATCTACCAAAATGAAAAAGTTTATTCTTCCCTTTCTTCTTATATTCACTTTATCCCTTATCCTCGGTGGCTGTGGAAATGACGTAGACGAAAAGCTGCCTATTCCGGAGCTTTCGGTATTGGGCGAAGAGCTTGTCGCGGCAACCGCCATCAAGAATCCAATGGAGCTCACTCCCGATGAAGCCGAAATGATAATGGGCATATTAGCTGCCGATATTTCCCAGTCATATATAAGAATATCCGAGGAAGCCATAGAAGCCGAAATGGTCTGCCTTATCAAATGCACCGACGAGGCCGCCGCCGAAAGGGTTAAAACGGCCGTTTCCTCTTATATCTCTCACCAGGCCGCTACATTCCAGTCATATCTCCCCGAAGAGTATGCAAAGCTTAAAGACGTTACAGCCAAGTCAGACGGCCTTTACGTCTACGCCGCGGTGGGAAGTGACAGAGAGACCATAAACGAAATATTTGCAAGATATTTTAAGTAAGTTATTAAAACCGTAAAAGACCGACCTATGTAATCCATAGGTCGGTCTTTTTATATATTTTGTAGCTGATTCTCACTAAACTTTAAGTATTTCTTTTCCTGTAGCGTTCTTAATAAAATCTCGGAATTCCTCAATACTACCGCCTGAAACACTTTTTTTACTATAAATTTGAGCATGACTCTGACTGAAAATAAACACGAAATAATCCTCAGTTTCGGCAATCATGGCGATATTCCCGTATTTAAACTCAGATGATCCGAGTTCTGTTTCCGAGTAATAACCTTCTTCATTAAAAGTCACCGTAGCCGTTTCTAAACCGGGCAACATTCTTTTCTTGGCTACGTACCCGTTTATTCTGTCCTCGAAGAACAAAACGAAGACAAGAACGGCCACCACCAGCCATGTAAGGACGGTTCTGAAATCAAGCACGAATTCCCTATCTCCAAGGGGCAGGGTAAGCAAGATAGCAGCAACGGCTACTATGACGCCAAGGACCCGAGAGCGTATGTTTCGTTTCTTTCGCGCTGTTTTTCTTAAAGCCTTAGCCATAATGGTAACCGCTTCACGATCATATGCGGTTTCAAACTTAAACTGCATTCAAAAACCTCCATTATTCAATATGCAAAACTCTTATTAACATAGCAGCAGCTTATAATCCAAAGTGAATTATCCATTTATTTTCGCTGTACGCTCTTTGGGATAAATCTTTGAGCTCTGTTAACTCGGGAACATCTTCAATGACCTCAATAAAAGAATTTATTGAAGCAGGAGGAATAAGAGTAATGCCGCAATAGGCTATCCCCTTACCCTTAACGTCGAGGGTGTGCCAATAAAAATCTATATGATTGAAATTACCGACTATATCTTCAAGATAATCGTCGTTAACCGAGATACAGCCGTACTTTTCGGGTTCGTACTCGTCATACCTCTTTCCCTCTTGGGGAGGAGTGGGCATGATGCCGAATTCGTGTCTTGCCATGAGGTCACCGCCTTTGCAAATTCAATCAATATCTGCCTCTGGTATACCCTTCTCTGATTTTTCCCTCACCGGAAAGGTAGGCTTCTATGACGGCCGCCGCCGTATCCTTATCCTCATCGGTAAAGTAGAGCTCAAGGAAGGGGAAGTTTTCGGGCTTCTTATCCGCAAGCCAAAGAATATCAGAGTTAAAAAGTCTGTTTCTGCACCCGTATTCGCAGTCTAAAAGGAACTTCTTGCCCTTGCGGTCACGGAGATACTCAAACTTTCCGTGCTCTTTTTTAGCGCAATTACGGGTCACCATAAAGGGAAGTCTGCCGTAAGCTATTATTCCGGTGTCACCCTCCGCCATGGCTCTGACCTGCCCCATGGGAGCTTCAAAGGTGAGAAGCATTGACGAAAGCCCCATCTGTCTGTAAAATGCAGAGCTACGGGAGTTATAAACGTTTAGTCCGTAATCGCCGTGAATACGGAGATCGGGATATTTGGTAAGACGAAGGTCAGAAAGCATCTTTATCTGGCCTATATTCCCTGCGCAAAAATCCGTAATCCCATAATCCTCTACTGCGGAAGTAATAAGTGAAGATATTTCGGTCTTTTCGGTGTCGTGGTATACGGAAGGAAGGACAAAGCAAAGCTTTTGTCCGTACTTTTCTGCGGCAGCCTTTCCCGCCTTTGTTTTAAGGCAGGTAAGGGGAAGCTGTATCATTTCAAGCTTATCCCAATTATAGGGAATGGAAGAGGGCCTTAAGAAAAATCCTCTTAATGCCGTGGGCCCCTTGACGGGTATCCTTTCGGACAAGTCTTCCTTTATTTTCAAAAAGCCGCCCCTACGCACCGAGCGCATCATTTCAAGGCTTGTAAGACAGTTTCTTCTGGCGTTATTAAGAGCAGATACAGGGGCAAAAAGCCCGTCGTCAACGCTTACGGACACATCGCCTACAGTATACACAGTATCCCCAAGCTTTGTAAGGGACTGAATTATACCCTCTTCGCTAAGGGGAGTATTTTTAGCAGGCTGAAGAGGAATATCATCCCCGGCCGAAAGGCCTGCGGAGTCTGTATAAACCACCTTTAAAACCTTATCTTCCCCTTCGGAAACGCAGGTGACGTTAAGGTCAAGGGTAAGACGCTTATATTCCTTTTCGGGAACCTTCTTTACCTCTCTGTCGGGGGTTTCGGTCTTGGTTCCGAACATTCCCTTTCCAAGGGTAGAAGTCCAATATCCGTCGGTAAAGCCCCCTCTTGAAAAGACCTCTTCAAGCTCACGGATATCATCTGCCGAAATATTCATACCGCGCATAGCATCGGCATACTTTTTAGTAACGGTGTAGACGTATTCGGGGCTCTTCATTCTTCCCTCTATTTTAAGGGAATCGATTCCAAGCTTTCGGAGCTCTTCAAGATGCTCCACCATGCACATATCCTTAAGGCTGAGTCTGTATCCTCCGTCGTAAGGAAGTCTGCAGGGCTGGGCGCCCTTGCCCCTGTTACCGCTGCGGCCGCCTATAATACTGCTCATATAACACTGGCCGCTGTAACACATACAAAGGGCACCGTGAACGAATATTTCAAGCTCAAAGCCCTCGGGGGCGTGATTTCTGATATAAGAGATATCCTCCCTTGAAAGCTCTCTGGAGAGAACTGCTCTGGTATACCCCATATCCGCCAGGGCGAGAACACCCTCAAGAGAATGTACCGTCATCTGGGTACTGCCGTGAATGGGAACCGACGTACGCTTTGCCAACGCTCTGCCAAGGCCAACGTCCTGGACGATAAAAGCGTCAATACCCGCAGAAACGAAAAATTCCGCCAGAGAAAGAGCTTCCTCAAATTCCCTGTCGGAAACAAGGGTGTTCAGCACCGCATGGCACAGAACACCCCTTTTATGGCAATAGTCAATGGCGGCAAGGATATCTTCCCTGCCGAAATTGCCCGCGTTTATGCGGGCGTTAAAATTATCGGCTCCGAAATATACCGCATCAGCCCCTCCGGCTACGGCTGCTCGCAGCGCCTGAGGAGTACCTGCGGGAGAAAGGAGTTCCATAATTTATCAGTCCTTTTTCTGGTTGGACATATCTATTTTAAGAGCGAGAAGATCGTTCTTAAATTTATCTGCAAGTCTGCGGGCCTCGTCTCTTTCAGCGGCTGCCTTACTTGCCTCGTCCATATAAGCCTTAAGCTGCATACGCATATTATCTGCGCCGGCCTTGAACTTATTCAGCTCGTCGCAATAGTCCATAGCGGCAAGAAGGGATGCGGTAATAACGGAAATGGAAAGGTTATCACCCATGATTTCGCTTATTTTCTCGTTAACCTCAGCGGCT